>JAUVCY010000013.1 GCA_030595585.1 Thermoplasmatota archaeon | reverse complement strand
TCTCTGGACATGCTCTCCATGGAGAGTAGACCCGTGAACATGTTCGAAAGATACCTGGCCGACCTCTCAAGCGCATCAGTATCATTTATGTCAAAAACCCTGGAGATGTCCTTCAACACCATGGTCTCATATAGATCCCTTAAAAGGACACTTTTTAACATCGGGTCCTTCTCAAGGACAACTTCCGGATATCCGCCGTAGGAGATGATCTCTCTCAGTGACCGTTTGACCTGTATCTTATCCGAGGGCCGGTACCTCCTTGCTCTCATCACCTCTGACAATGAGAATGGGTACAATCTGATGATCGATACCCTCCCCACAAGGTATGAGAGGACCTCTTTTCCCAACAGTAACTCCGATGAAGAGGTGATCCACATCCGATTGCCCGTATCGTTCAAATACTTCAGATTGATCCCGGCATCCTTGCAGATCTGGATCTCATCCAGAATGGTAACATCATTCCCCTCAAGATATCTGGTCTGAAATCCTTTTACATCCTCTTCGAACAGGGACCTTACATCCACATCATCAAACAGAAGATAGGATATTGAATCCGATATCCTGTTCCTCAGCAGAGTGGTCTTACCCGCCTGCCTGGGACCCACTATTGCAATGACCTTGTCCAGGCCGATGATCCTTTGAAAGTGATCTTCAATATCACGTTCGACGTACACAAAGATACATTGTCTGAACCAATATATATGCCTTACTATTCCTGGAGTGCATTCCAATTATAGTAAGACTATTCCTGAACTCCACTCCAATTCCAGTAAGTTTTCTACTCACCCAGTTTTCACTTCGCTCCGCTTCCAATTCCTCTAGCAACGATCACCCCCTCATCCCTCAACTGTCGCAGTACATATCTCACCATATCTCTCGAGAATCTCGGAACGCTGTTTCATAGCGTTGGATATCGAGAACGGGCCCCATTTTTTAATTCCCGGATATTCAAAATTGGATTCAAGCTTGTTACACAACCGTACCAACCTCTTTAAAGCAACAGAGTCAATTTACCTCACAGGGAGAGTTGAAAATGATTCTCAAGGAAGCAAGGGCGTCTGCAGTAGTATTTTTCGTTGCTCTGTTGTTAGTACTGACCGTCATATCTCTGGATAGGGTGGAAGGTGACGGGTGCTATATTCCCATGTCAGTTGAGGATATCTTCGAACCGGGCCAGAATGCGATCATTGCATGGAATGGGACCTATGAAAGAATGATCCTCTCGGTGGATATCCGTGGAGAAAAAGGCACACAAGGTTTCCATATGATCCCATTCCCATCTTATCCAACTGTAACATTGGGAAACAGATCGATCTTCTCCAACCTGACCCATGTCCTCGATTGGAAGATGGGGGATCCCCTATATGATGGAAAAAATGATGTGGAGACCACAGGATTCCAGGTCCTGTTCCAGAGTGTTCTTGGAGCTCATAATGTCACCGTCATCAGGATAACAGATTACATATCATTCCAGTCAAGAATAGATGAGATGATGAGAGGACTGGGGTCCTCGATCGAACAGTGGCCGAAAGGACTGGATGCGGTCATCGAGAATTATACAAAAAGGGGATGTGAATACTTCACCATCGACCAATATGCGATCACAAACCGGACTGCCTCAATAGAACCATTGGTCTTTGAATTCGAAACAGACAGTGCTTATTTTCCCCTTGAGATATCCTCACCAATGAAGGGATCATCTTCTCTGAACCTTGCAGTTTTCCTACCTCCGGAATTGAAATACAACATCTCAGGAAGGGAGAACGGAATAGAGATCACAGAGGAGTTCATGTTTACAGGATATGATCTATGTGTGGTGGGAGATAATTTCTCCTCATTATTCGATGATGGTGCGATCTTTCTTTTATTCGAGGGAAACGTGGAATTGAATGATCTCAGAGGGGACCTGATCATCAAACCAATGGGGGAGAGACATGGGAAGGATGGGGAGATCAACATTCCAGGTCGGAGATACTCAAAATGGGTGAGGGTTATGATGATAGGCTTTTGTATTACTGGCTCACACCACACACTGATGGAGATGGGCTGACCTGTATCAGTCCGATAGGCCTCAATAACGTCCTCTGGGAGTATCCTGTCGATCCCAGGAATGTGCCGCTAACCCATCGCATCGTGATCGCTGAAGACCTTGACGGCATAAAAGGCGACGAGCTGATAGTGGTTGACACATCATTTTATGGTTGGCTAATTTCAAGATTGGACCCAATTGACGGGAAGATCATCTGGACTACATTATTTGAAGATGGGCCTGAATATTACTGGAGTCTTTACAATGGGTTCTATCTTGGAGCACAACCAATAACCGGGCCTGAAGGTAAAGATCATTTCCTTCTTTCGGGATCGATCGTGATCGATCTGGACAATGGCTCCGTTATCAATCGATTGTCCAAGAGCAGTATAGGAGTTCATTCAACCATGCAGAGGGTGCCCATGGAATCTGGTGATCTGCTACTGGAGTATAATAGGGAGATAGGATTGATACTGCACGACCCATGGGACCTCGAGAACACCACCAGATTTGAAAGATCAATGGACCATATCAACTGGATGTTCCCCATCATCCATGGGAACGAGAGCTTTATTTTCTTGAACGGACTGGATGATGAGCTGTCCGGGAATATTATTTTGGACCCCATCGGAGGTTGGGTGGAAAATGACTGGAAAGAAGGATCATCCCACCGTTTAGTTTGGGATGGAAATGGAGATATTGACGGAGATGGCGACACAGAATTGCTTTACGTTGAAAGGGTGATCCAAAATAAGTATGTCATCTTCAGCGTAGAGGCCATTTCCGGAGACGTGGAGTGGTCCGTTTCTGTGAATTATCCATGGAATAGTATTCCAAACTGGCACAGGATGATCAAGCTATACCTGAACAATGACACTTTGCCTGAGCTCCTATTTTACACGGACAAAGGTTACGTCACTTTGATCTCTGGAAATTCGGGCTATGAGATCTTGAAAGATGATTATATGTACCTGGGTTCGGGCTTTGACTGGAATGATAATGGAGTCAAGGATATCATCATTGCAAATAATACTGCCACCTTGATCTTCGATCCCACAACTCAAACCATTCTGGCAACGCTGCCACTGGCTTTCCACCACAAGAATTCGATCTTCATAGGAATTCAAGATTGGGATGATGATGGTAAAGAAGAATTATATTTCCATTACAGGGATCTTCATGGATATTGTCTCGAAAAGGGAGAGGATGAGTGGTATCAGATCTCACCGGGGTATGGTCTTCAATGGTATTATCGAGGAGGGAGATTCCTGTATCCCTCTTTGGATTACGTTGATAATTTCAATGTAGGATTGGTAGAACGAAGAGGAGAAGATCATCTAGGTTTCTTCACAAACAGCTCATCGGTGGAAGCAAATGGGTCCATCATGCTTACACTTGACCTCCATCTTTTCGACGGTGAAATTGGATTGGAGGATGTTGAGATACATTCAACCTTGAAAGGATCTCATTTCAGCAATTGGACAATGTGGAGAGAGGGAATCTACAATTGTGAATGGTTCCCGAACGGGGATAAAACAAACCTGGCTTCTGTCTATGTAAAAGTGGATGTCTTCAAGGAGATTATCCTGATGAAGTCCCTGATGATCAGCGTCCGATCAGATCATGGTGGTCCTGATTATTCTGAGCTATATCTCGAGTATGAAGTTGATAAAGATCGGATGCTTCCCGGGGAAACGGTCATGATATCGGTAGATGCCTCCATAACCCTACCAGTATCCGGGATCGATGTTGAAATGATCGAGATTCAGGGATTTGGGACGGAATTAACAAAACAGAGGGTGGACGATGGGAACTGGACATTTACCTGGACAGCGCCGTTCGATCTGGGAACTGTGGTCTGGCTCCTGAGAGTTACGGTCAACGATACGGTTGCCCACGAAGAACTGATCAGTATAACAGTAACTGGGGCTCCCGTAGAGAGGGACCCCTTCATGGAAATATACATGCCCTACCATCAAAGCTTGATCAAGCCTGGAGGGAACCTGACATTTGGAGCAAGGGTAATGCATCTCGAAAATATATCGATCGGATCCATCGAAATAGATGATGGCGGAGCAGGCGGGAGCATCACCAATATCGAAGAGATATCCGCTGGATATTGGAGGTTTGAATATCTTGTCCCGGATATCGAGACTGTCCATCTGAACGCAAGATTCATGATCGATGGCGAGAACATCCTTTCTTCATCCTACAAGGTTCATGTGACCGTTGAAGAGGAAGAACAGGAGCCTAAGATCAACGGGACAAATGAAGAGACATTGGCCGAAGGAGACGATGATGAAGAAGAACCCTTCGAGAATACATCAAATGATAATCTGTTCGCGGGTGTTTCTTACACTATATTGGCTGGAATATCCTCGGCTACAGTTATCATTCTGATCATTACTGCAGTGATCATTATCAACAGGGGTCCTAAAAAAGAATATGAGGAGTGATGGGGGATCCAATAACCGATCAAGAGCTTTGCAGGAGGGCAGAATTTCGTTCCTGCTTTCGGATCCTCCTCCACTTCATGGATCTCATCCGGTATAGGGCAGAAGATCAAGGAGCGATCACAATATTATTTTTAAGCCACAGCCTCCCGAAGGGAAAGATTGATAAGAGCATCGAAACATTGCCAGAGCATGAGAAGAGCGATGACCATTATCTTCGCAACAATTATGATAATGATCCTGTCCCTGGATCCTGTGGATGCCCAGGTGGATGATGAAAAGCTTCCGGACATTCGGTTCGAAGGAGGGATAGAGATCGTGGGTTCAACTTCAGGAGGGTCCTTTGATGGAACGCCAGGAGATGTCCTGACGATCATTGTAAAGGTTGTGAACGATGGATCGGCCCCTGCAGAAAATGTGGATGTTCGGCTCCTCGTCGATGGAGTGAAAAAGAAGGTCTCGACCCTGCGCACCATCAAGAACGATACGGACGATGTCAAGACCGTGATATTCTCATGGGTCGCAGAGGCTGGAACTCACAACTTAACTATCGAGATCGACCCGGAGAATTCGGTTATCGAACCAAATGACCAGTTTGCCGGAGTGAATGACAACGTTCTGAGCAGGAATGTAACGATCGAAGGAACTTCCATAATTCCTTTCCCAGGCATCACCTGGATCTTTGTATCATTGATCTCTGTTCTGGCATTCTCGATTTGGAAAAGGAATAAAATGAACTTACCTCCAAGATGATATCGATCATGTGGTTCCCAGGCCGCGGGTATCGTCAGGGAGCGATTATTCTATTCTTCCATATTGGCAGACCCAGGGGATACCTTATAATAATAGAAGATTATGATAGAGTGACTTATTGGTATAAGTTAAAAAAAAGGAAGAACCGCGGGTTCTGCGGTTTTAAGATAAATATACCCCTCCAAGGAGGGACAGAGAAAATGGGCCGGGAGCCAGAGAGCGTCCAGGGGCCCAAGAGACCTATATTTAGGTGATTATATGACAATTAAAACATTTGAAACAGATTTTTCAGGCACTAGCCTGAAGATAGAGTATGGTAGGATGGCCAAGCAGGCTGGCGCCGCTGTCACAGCACAGATGGGCGACACCGTGGTCATGGCAACAGCAACGATGTCCGGTACCTCAAGGCCCGGCATGAACTTCTTCCCACTGATGGTGGATTACGAGGAGAGGTTCTACGCGGCAGGGAGGATCAAGGGACCCCGCTTCACCAAGAGGGAGGGGCGGCCAACAACGGATGCGGTCCTCACCGGAAGGATGATAGACAGGGGCATCCGCCCCCTCTTCCCGGAAGGGATGAGGAACGACGTGCAGGTGGTCATCATGCCCCTGTGCATCGATGGCGTGAACAAGCCCGACATCGTGGGACTGATAGCGGCAACACTGGCGCTTCACATCTCCAATATACCCTTCAACGGCCCGGTGGCCGGGGTCAGGGTCGGGATGGTCACGGGCGACTTCATCATCAACCCCACACCAGAGGAGATCGAGTTCTCAGAGCTCCAGATGGTGGTAATGGGAGATGGAAAGAAGATAACGATGGTGGACTGCGACGCAAAGGAGCTGGACGACAAGAACACCCTCAAGGCGTTCGAGGTGGCCATGAAGGCGATGGCCCCCATCACCAAGTTCATGGACGATATCCGAAAGGAGATCGGAAAGGAGAAGTTGAAGGACTCCGATCTGAAGTGGGTTGAGAGGCCCGCAGAGGGAGACCTCAAGATCATCGAGGAGATGAGGAAGGCCGCACTCCCACACATGGACAAATACCTCTTCAACACCCCGGTGGGGTCGAAAGGTGAGAGAAAACAGATACTCCTGCAGGTGAAGGATATCCTCGTTGATGAGTTCAAGAAGAAGGTCACCACCAAGGAGAGGAGCGAGGAGGAGGCCGAGGCGTACCTTCGGAAGCTTCTGAGCATGTTCTTCAGCGATTTCATCGATGAGCAGGTCACAAAGGCCATCCTCGAGAGCGACAAGAGGGTGGACGGAAGGAAGCTGGACGAGATCAGGTCCCTCTCCGCAGAGGTTGGCATCCTGCCGAGGTCCCACGGAACGGGGCTCTTCAGCAGGGGAGAGACACAGGTCCTCACCGTTGCGACCCTGGGTGCCCCCGGGGACGACATGATCTATGAGTCCATGGAGGGTGAGGGGAAGAAGAAGTTCTTCCACCACTACAACTTCCTTGGGTTCAGCGTGGGAGAGGTCAAGCCCATCAGGGGAGCGGGGAGAAGGGAGATCGGCCACGGGATGCTCGCCGAGAAGGCCCTGCTGCCTGTCCTCCCGAGGGACGAGCAGTTCCCGTATACCATCAGGCTGGTGAGCGAGATCATGGGGTCCAACGGGTCCTCAAGCATGGGGTCAACAGTTGGTTCCACGCTTGCGCTTCTCGATGCAGGTGTCCCGATAACAAGGCCCGTCGTCGGTATAGCCATGGGTATGGCATCTGACGGGAAGGCGTGGAAGGTCCTGACGGACATACAGGACATGGAGGACGGCACGGGGGGTATGGACTTCAAGTTCACATCCACCTCCGAGGGATTGACCGCCATCCAGATGGATACCAAGACCCTTGGAGTAGAGATCGACATCATCAAGGCGACCTTCAAGCAGATGAGGAAGGCGATCACCGAGATCCTCAAGGTCGTTGAGAAGGCGATACCGGCTCCCAGGGAGGAGATCTCGTCATTCGCCCCCAGGATAATCTCAATGAAGATAGACCCGGACAGGATAGGCGCGGTCGTGGGCACCGGAGGCAAGGTCATCCGTGGGCTCACCGAGGAGTACAGCGTGCAGATCGATATCGAGGACGACGGCACCGTTCTGATCACATCCACCGACGCGGCCAAGGCCACGGAGGTCCAGGCGGTAATAGCCGGCATCGTCAGGGTAGTGGAGATAGGAGACGTCTTCGAGGACGTCGAGGTGGTCAAGCTGATGCGCTTTGGGGCCTTCGTCAAGCTAACTCCAAGCACCGATGCATTGGTCCCGATATCCGAGATATCCTACGAGAGGGTTCCCTCCGTTGAGGCTGTACTCGCCGTAGGGGACAAGGTCAACGTAAAGGTCATAAGGTTGGACAAGGGCAAGGTGGACGCCTCCATGAAGGCCCTCCTGCCAAAACCCGAGGGATACGTGGAGCCCCCGCCGAGGAGGCCCTTCAACTCCAGGGGAGGCGACAGGAGAAGCAGCTTCAACAAGGGGAAAAGGGACTCCGACAGAAGGCCTCCGCCCCAGAGGCGTGATTGAAGCTAACGGTCATGAGATGGACACACATCTTCCCATTCGCCCTTCTGGCCGCATCGATCCTGATGTCAGGCTGCATCACCAGCGATAATAATGAGCCTGCCAATGGAGGCGACGCTACGGTCACATTCCTGCAGGGAGACCAGGTCCTTCTGGCGGTCACCTGCGAGGTGGCCGAGACCGAAAAGGAGCGGGAGGTGGGCCTGATGAACAGGGACCACCTTGATGCTGACCGTGGAATGCTCTTCGTGCTCGACCCTCCCAGGGAGGTCACCTTCTGGATGAAGGACACCAACGTCGAGCTGGATATCATATTCGTCGCGGCGAACGGAACCGTCCTTGAGATAGCCGAGGCAGATCCCGAGCCGGACACGCCGGACCATCTTTTATCGAGGTATCCCAGCGGTGGAGCCGTGGGGTGGGTGGTGGAGATCGAACAGGGCCTCTCCCGGGAGCATAACGTCACCGCAGGCAGCAGGATGATGATATCATACTGATGATGCAGTGCCCACGCTCTTTCCTTTCTTTGTCCCTACTTTCCCCGTGATCCTTTTGATGGCCCCCTTCACCACCAGGGAGATCAGGAACGCCCCACCCATCAGGAGGACTATGGTCGCGCCGGAGGGCGTGTCGGCCATCAGGGACAACAGGCTTCCGCCGCCAGTCAATATTATCCCAATTATCGTTGCCCAGAGCATCATGAACTTGAGGTCCCTGGTGAAAAGGTTGGCTATGGCGGCCGGGATCGTCAGCATGGCTATGATCAACACCACCCCTACCACCTTGATCAGCACCGTGATGGAGAGGGCGATCAATATCGACATCACCAGGTTCATCATATCCACCCTGATGCCGGAGATCCTGGCGAACTCCTCGTCGAAGGCGAGGATCTGCAGGTCCTTGTAGAAAAGTATGGTTAGCACGTATATAAGCAGGACGAATCCCGCCATTATGTACAGGTCTGACGACCCCACAAGCAGGATATCGCCGAACAGGATCGATGTGGGGTCCTTCATCCCCGTGCTCTCGGGGAGCGCCAGGAACAGGGACCCGATGGCCATTCCCACCACCCAGATGACGCCGATGGTGGAATCCTCCCGGATCCTGGACCTCACCCAGCCTGTTGACAGAACGAAAGCGGCCCCCAAAGCGAACAGGACCGCCCCCAACAGTGGGTCGAACCACGTCCACCCATAGGCGCCCTGGAGGTAGTATGCGAGGCCGATCCCTCCGAAGGTCGTGTGGGAGATCCCCCCGGCGATGAATACGTTCCTTCTGACCACCACGTATGTGCCTATCGTTCCGCAGACCAGGGATGCCAGGAACCCGGCGATGAACATCCTCTGCACGAACACCAGGTCCAGAAATGCAAGTATATCCGTCAATTTTACTCCTCCATTAATGATCATGTGGTGGGAGGACCCTGTGGGGCACCCCATGGGCGATAAGGTCAACGGGACATTGATAGGCCATCTCCAGCATCTCGGGGGTGAGGAGGGGCTCGTCGTTCTTGAAGAGATGTCTGTTTATACATGCAAGGGAGCCGACGTGGGAGGAGACTACGCCGATATCATGTGTAACAAGAACTATGGTCATTTCATCGTTGAGGTGGGCCAGCAGCTCGTATATCGACTCCTCGATCCTCGCATCCACCGAGGCCGTGGGCTCGTCCAGGAGGAGAAGTTTTGGCCTGGATGCCAGCGCCCTTGCGATGAAGACCCTCTGCTTCTGGCCCCCCGAGAGCCGGGCCATGTGGCGGTCCTTCAGTTCCCACATGTCAACGGACCTGAGGGCCCTTTCGGTCTCCTCTCTGTCCTTCCCCGAATACCAGGGGTTCATCCCCCTGGAGCTCCTCCTTCCCATCATCACCACGTTCTTGACCTTGATCGGGAACTCCCGGTCGAACAGGGAGTACTGGGGCACGTAGCCGATATGCTTCCTGCCCTCCCTGGGCTCCCTGCCGTAGATGCTGATCCTGCCCTTTGAGGGCTTGATCAGACCCAGTAGGGCCTTGAGGAGGGTGGTCTTGCCCCCACCGTTGGGGCCGATCAGGCCGAAGAACTCGCCATGTTCCACCTTCAGGTTGATATCCTCAAGGACGGTCTCTCCCTCGTAACCTGCGGAGAGGTCCTTGATCTCTATGGGAATTGGCCCGGAGAATGAGGGGTGTTCGCTCAATTCCCGAATCCCCCTTCTATCTTGACGGCCACGTCTCGAATGTTCTCGATGTAATTGGGAGCCAGCAGATCTATCTGGACCACCTCGCCTCCAATGGATTCCGCTATGACCTCCGCGGATGATGTGTCGAACTGGGGCTCAACATACACTACGGTTATGTTGTGCTCCCGTGCCTGGTCGATCAGGGCGGCCAGTCCCAACGGGCCGGGTTTCTTCCCCTCCTCCTCTATCGTCATCTGGGTGAGGTTCAGATCATCGCCGAAGTAGCCCCAGCCGGGATGGTACGTGAGGAACTCCCTGCCGTCGTGTGGCTCGAACATGATCTCAAGCTCCAAGATGAGTGCGTCGAGCTCCTCGATGTAAGCCTCGTAGTTCTCACTGTAAGTGCCCTCGTTGTCAGGGTCCATCTCCATAAGGGCGCGGTAGACGTTCCCCGCCATGGTCCTGTAGTTCCCCGGCGACAGCCAGATGTGGGGGTCCTCCGTTCCATGGTCGTGGCTCTCCTCTGCCTCTTCTTCATGATGTTCGCCGAACTCCAGTATCTCCACGCCTTCGGAACAGTCCACGACGACCATATCGTCGTTCTGCTCCCTCAGTGTGGATAGGTGATTGATCTCGAACTCGACCCCGGACCCGACCATGAAATATACGTCGGCAACGGCAACGTCCAGGAGCTGGCTGGGAAGCGGGCTGTAGGAGTGCGGGCTCTGGCCCGTGGGAACCATGACATCGACCGAGACCAGATCGCCGCCTATCCTCTCCACCATCTCCCTCTGGGGCTCGATGGTTATTATCACATCCACCTTCCCGCTCTCCCCCAGATCGATGCATCCCGACAAGAACAGGGTCCCAACGGATATGAGCATCAGCACCACGAGGAGATATGGGGTCGGGTTGCCCTTTCCATCCATCGCTTGAACAGCCATATTAATAACATAATAGGAGATATTAATAAAACTTATCCATGAAATAACTATTTCTTAATAAAATGTATATAAGGTTTACCCCACATTTATAATAATACTGTTATATTAGAAACACTCTCGTATAGTTCATGCCGATAGTGTCCGTCTCATTGACGGAGAAGAACCTGGAGGTTCTGGAGAGGATCCAGGGCGAGCTGGGGCTCTCCGGAAGGTCCGAGGCCATAAGGGCCTGCCTCCGCTCCGCGGACAGCGAGGTCCGGGAGAGGGAGACCCTTGACGGGGATGTGGAGGGGGTGCTGATCGTCGTCCACCAGACCCACAGGAACCCCCAACTCGACGATGTCAGGCACACCTATCAGGACCTGATAACGACCCAGATACACTCGCACATGAAGAAGGATAAATGTCTGGATGTGTTCATAATAAGGGGAGAGGGTCAGATAGTAAGGAACATGATCTCCGCCTTCAAAAGGGATGAGAACCTGGAATACGTGAAGTTCGTGCACTCCTGAACTATACCATTACCTTCTCCACCACGTCCATGGAGCTGTTGGAGAGCTCGAGCGTTGAGCTGAGCATACCTTTCTCATACGTCAGAAATGCCGATATGATGTTGGAACGATACAGGCTGATCCTCTTGCCCCTGGGGGTCAGGACCCTGTCGGTCTGGACCAGGAGGCCCTCCCTCTCCAGCTCCCTCGTGCACTTGTAGCACGCGGCGATGGGGATGTCCAGTTTGGCACTGATGTAGTTCATCGACCGTGGTATCCTATCCATGGCGGTGAGGATCCTCATCTTGTGACGGTCCTTCAACAGCCTGGTCATATCTATCGGGTCCAATAATATCACCTGCTTCTCTTCGCCTCCAGAATAGCGTCGGAGTCCGTATATATTCAGTTCATGGGACCCCCATGGGAGGTCCCAAGGGCCAGTGCGCCAGACCAAAATCACTTATACTCCACAGATGATATGAGCCTCCATGGGGGGACGGCCATGGTCCAATGCAGCGCTCGCGATCATGATGATCTCTCTATTGTGGTTCCCAGTATTTCAGGCCGAGGTGGCCGGAGAGGCCGAACCGTGGGCCTACCACACGTCGGGGGAGATCTGCTCGATGCTGGAGGGGTTGGCGCTGGAACATTCCACCGTGGCCTCCTACACCACAGCAGGTGAGCTGCTGGGAGTAAGGAACATCACGACGGGTCTGGAGATCCCCATACTTCTGGTGGGGGACTTCGACGAGATGAGGCCGTCCTCGTTGTTGATAGGAGGACACCACGGAGATGAGCCCGACTCCTCCGAATCCGTTCTGGGCTTCGCCGCATATCTTCTCGAGGGTTATGCGTCCGGGGACCGGAGTGCGACCCACATCGTGGAGAACACAAATACGGCGATACTGCCAGTGGTGAACCCCTGGGGACTGGATAATGGGATCAGATATGACGAGAACGGCGAGGACCCCAACAGGGACTACCCATTCGATCCCACACCCTCCGGGTTTTACTCGGATGGGATTCCGTTGACGACCGCAGGGGCGAGCGCAGTGCATGAGATATGCAGGATGTACCCCTTTCAGATCTCGGTATCATTTCATACTGGGTCCTTTGGAATATATACGCCCTGGGGCGCCAACGACGTGGGCAACCTTACCCCGGACCACGTATCTTTCAACGACATGGGCCATGCGTTATCGAAGGCGTCAGGTTGGTCCATACCATACGGCCCCGCCAATGATTATCCCTATGTGGGATACCTCACGGGTGCCTACGACGATCACGTTTACGGGGCCTCCTTTCTGGGCGACCATCTGTACGACGAGGAGATGATCCTGCCGTGGTCCACCCACACTGCGACCGTCGAGCTGGTCGCAAGCAAGGGAACGAACGTCAACAGGTTGGGCAACCTTGACGGTGTGCTTTATCCTGGTGGGGAAGATGACGGGACGGTGCCCGCGGGCGTGAGGATATGCATGGCCGCCTGCGAGCTGGTGAGCCCGCACTTCGAGGCGGAGGTGATCCGTACGGATGATGACATTTCGGTGGAATTGGAGCTGATAGGTTCCGTGGACCCCGGGAGGCCGACCCTGTTCGTAGAATATCCAGATGGGTCCAGGGAAGAGCTCACCCTGGATGAGATGGGCGCTGATGAGATCTTCCCCGAGACATCGTACTCTTTTTCAGTGGACATACCAGAGGACAACGGCACCCTGACGGTAGAGGTGACCGCTGAGCCGGACAGAAGGTGGGGAGAGTATGTTGATGGGGGATATCCCGATATATCGCCCAGGTCGCTTTTGTCGTTATCCAGGGGGACCAACGGGCGCTTCTCAACGATATCCTGGTCGAAGGTGTTTCTGGTTGAGAACATCGTCGAGCCGGAGCCCGAACCCGAGCCGGTTCCGGAGCCGATACCTGAGAGAGGGATATATGAGGTTTCCTTGCTAAAGGATCCCCCGCTCTATGTTGGAGAGACCATCAGAGGGAGCCTGAGCTTATCTCCCGCGATAAATGAGACTGTTTCCGAGGTCGAGCTGAGGGTCTATGGCGACCCACCTTACTGGATGACACTTCTACCCGATCAGATCGATAGTATCACACATTTCGAGCTTCCTGCAATAGATATGGAAGGTGATGTGAGCCTTAAGGTGACCATCAGGACCAACCACTGGAACTACACCCTTTATGAGAATTTCTCCGTCAACGCAATGCCGATGATCTGGGACCTTCCACAGGATATCTATCCTCTGGCGGAGACATCGTTTCAGGTCAATATAGGTGGGCTCACATCGGCGAAGATCTTCTCCTTCGGCATATCGAGGGAGAAGAATATCTACCTCCCCTCCGGTTGGGAGGTTGAAGATCGATGGGTTTACGGCCCCGTGCATATGGTCGTGACGAACAGATCCTCGTTCTCGGTAGATCTTGTAATGCCTCCCGTGAGCGGTGAGATGTATCTACTGGCCACTCTTGATCTGGACAGGATCGATGTGGTCAGGGAGGTCACCTCCATAACCCTGGCAAGAGCCTCGACCATCCAGGCCAGGGTGGAGAATAACAAAATGATCCTTGGTCCGGCCATCGTACAGTACACAGGGAACGGATTGGTGGAACCGGATGAGAGCGATGTCACGTACATCCTCTATTTTCAGCATGAGGACGGTAGGACCCCCATACAGGGAAATATGGCATGGGTTCCAGTATCCAATATGACTGGAAAGGACCTGAGGATATTGAATGAAAGTGCCATGCGCTGGGGACTCAAT
>JAUVCY010000125.1 GCA_030595585.1 Thermoplasmatota archaeon | reverse complement strand
GAGTGCCCTTGGCCCCTCCAGCTCGGAAAGCGTGTCCCAATCGTATCTGTAGTAGCTGCCCTGCCTCACCATCTTCTGATAGCTGGCCCCCTGGTCCGAGCTGAACTCCACCCCTCCCAGGGGGGCGTCGGCCGAGGCCTGCACGGCTACAGGGAAAACCCCGGAGACGTTCATCCCGGTCGTGGATGGATTGATGAAGGTGACGGTGGGGTTGGTGTTCACCCTGATATAATCGTATACCAGCACCCTCTGGTTCCCCACGTTGTCGTGGACCATTATGCGAAGCGGCGAATCCACCGCCTCCGATCTATTGTCCACCCCGTAGGACCCGTTCCACGTGGCCGGGGTCAGATCGGTTGTCGGCCCCGAGGCGAGGGAGGGCTCGTGCTCGAACTCCACCCTGTCCAGTCCCGATCCTCCCGCGGGTTCGGACGAGGATCCGGAGATCCAGAAATGTTCCGTGATGAACATCACCGGCCTGAAATAGATCTCGCCTTGCAACAGAACGGTATCTATGTAGAGCGAATCGTCACCCATGACGATATCGGAAACGTCCGGTGGGCTGTTATCTTCCACGAAATCGACATCCCAGGAGGTGGAGTGTCCCAGTTCGTCCTGGAGTGTGAAGGTAAGGGGGCTGCTTGCATCGTTCCCCGACGTGATGGCGTAGGAGACCGACTGGGTCGTGGACCTGGTGAAATCAATGGGTCCGGACGGCCGTCGATTGAAGGCGGCCTCGCCGATCAGCCTGTAGGGGTTATCCTCGGTGAAGCCCGAAAACCTCACTGTTATGGTCTGGCCCTGACCCTGAAGAGGGACGCTGTTGTAGAACACCCGGTCGGTTCCGGAGAGGTCGGTATCCTCACTGTGAAAATATGCGGGGTCATCGGAGGTGATGGTGAGCGTGCAGGTCGACAGGTCCGGTGGAAGCGTGTCCGCCATGATGTCACGCGACCTGTTGGAGGAGAGCAGAAGGCGAGACGTAGTGTTGTCCTTTCCGAATATCTCTATCCCGAACGAGGGGATGGTGGTGAAGAACCGATCCCTGTTGCCCACGGATGAGGAGGTGGATACCGCGATGAACATGTCGTAGTTCCCCAGCGGTTGAGAGGGTAGAAGAGGTACGTTGGCCCCGGTCCTGTTCATGGTCAGGTTGACCAGGTATCCTGAGCCCAGGCCCACAGTGGATATCGCGTTGGGCCGGATCTGGGTGTCCTCGGAGGGGTCCCAGATGTCGGGCGATGTGGGGCCGTCGTCGAGATAGAGTGAAACGCCCATCCTCCCGGATGAGGGGTTCAGGGGGGCGAGGTCCACCGCGGGGTCGAAACCGCTGACACCCCTCAGCTCAACGGAGAGCATGGAGATGGACTCAAATCCCGTTCTACCCGCGGTCAACTTGAGCGCCTGAACGGCGACGCTGTCCGTGTTGGACCCCTCCTCGCCGATCGGGATGGTACTCCCGCTTCCCAGGTATACGGCCTTCTGATAGTACGCTATCAGCGTCCGGGTGGAAACCGCCTGCGACGCCGGGGAGGAGGACCCATCGGAATATGATATGGCCCCCGTATTCAGGTGGCAGATGAACGAATTCGTCAACCCTATGGTCGCAGAGGTCCTGACGATCACTATCCAGTGATAGGACCCGGTCACGGTGGACGGGACCGATTCGGAAAGGTTCATGATCGCCGTGTTGGATGAGATGTAGAATGATGAGAACGATATTGGCGTATCCGCAGTGTCCAGTGCGTCGTCCACATTCCCGTCGTCCCTGTAGAGGCCGACGCCGGATGTGAGTGAGGATGTGGTCAATCCCCTTATATCGGACATGGTGAACCCTCCCTGGTTCTGGAACGTGAGCTGAAACTGGGTCAGCGTGTCTGACCCGGAGGAGTTCGCCCTGAATCCGAAGATGGGCACCCCGGTAGAGTTCTCATGCGTCCTCTGATTGGAGAGTATAAGGGAGGTGGGGTCGGTCGGCGTTACGGTAGCATCCACCTGGGAGATAAGCCCCAGTAATGACGGCATCAAGATGGCGATGGTGAGTAGGGCCCTGAGCGTCCTGGACCTGAAGGTCACACGTTCCATCACTTTCAAACATCTCATGCCCTGCACCACCATTCCATGCAGTAGCCAGACATACCCCGGACTGCATGGTAAAAATGCGGTGGCCTCTATTTTAACATTTTCGTACACTTATGTCGAAGTTATACTCTATTGAATTCTAATTTTGAACAGGGTAGAAGATTATTTGAGTAAAATAATAGGATAGAACGTTCACGAAAAGGAGATAAGGGCAATAGGAACAGAGACCGGGGAAAGGCAGAATATGCCTTTCCCCGTTTTAGGAATGATGAGCAGTTCACTCCTTTTTCTCTTTCTTGGGAGCTGCCTTCTTCTTCGCGGCTTTGGGCTTTTCTGAGCGAACACTTTCGCGAAGGTTAGACGAAACTACTGTTTCGTTGTCATCCTCTTCCTTCTTCTCATCCTCTGGAGCGTCCTGATCGCCTTCACCATCGTGGTCGTGATCGCAATCTTCCGTGTGTACGTGCTCCTCCTCGCCTTCCTCCTCCTTCTTCACGTACTCCTCAACGAGCCTGAGGGACTTGATCCCCATATGGGCCCTGAGGTCTGATACCAGCTTGAACTTGGCCATCATCCAGTTGGAGTCGAGCTTGACCATGTCGGGCAGGAGGATCTCCACCTCATCGTCCGAAATGAACTTGAAGGAGAACTCATCGGACCCCCCGTAGGAGGATTCGAATACCGCCCTGATCTTCTCATCCCTGTCCTTGATCAGCTCCTTGACGGTATATTTGTAAACGACCGTCCTGCCGGCGTACCTCTTGTTGAAGTCCACCCTCACCCTTCCGGCGAAGATACGGGAGATCACGCCTATCCTGTTGTTGATCCTGAGCTCCATGCCCTCCTGAGGGTACCGGTCTCCTTTCCTGAACTCGGGAAGGGAGATGATCTTGTTCATGGGCATGACCTCGACCAGCTTTGGGTCCCTGGGGCCGAAAGCGTCCTCTGGAGGCACCTCGATCTCCCTCTCCTTCCCCACCTTGGCATCCAGAAGGTCCTTGTCCAGTCCCTTGACAACGTGCCCGACGCCGATGATGATCGGTATCGGTTTGTACTGTGCTCCCTCGGAATGGACCTCATGCTCCTTCGCCACCTCTTCGTGGGTGGTATCGATAAGCTGGTCGGTCTCCTTTACATACACGTCAAAGTCAAGCCTTATGAAGTCTCCGTCTTTCAAAGAGCATCACCTGATACGCCCATAGGCCGGGCGTAGGGCGCCCATAAAGGAGGTTAGATTTAAATCTTTTCAATTTAAGAGGTTATCAATGTCCAAACCTAAAAAAAAAGATTTAAATTTGACTAATCTTTGATTAGTCAAAAATTTTCCTGTTTAAGAGAGGAACAATATCTCAGTCTAACAGGAATTTCAGCTAAGAGATAATCGATACATTAGCCTAGCAGGAGCAGGAGATTTCAGCTAAGAGCGAATCATCATATAATTTTAACAGGAACTCTCAGCTTAAGAGCCAGGCGATGTCCAAGACGGTTTTCACGGCGTGCACGATCAGAGGAGGACGATCTCCAGGCTCCTGCTCCCTGCCGGCCCACCGTCTATCGAAAGGGTGAGGATCATGCCCTCGGGGCCAACGTCCCCTTCCAGCCAGATCTCAAGCGTGAACCCCTCCTCCTGATAGCTCTCCCCCACGGACCATGAGATGTTGCCAAGGACGATCTGCACCTCCTCCCCCTCCCCGGACGATGCCCTTGAGATCCCGCCGTCCTTCAATGACCAGTTATCGGGGCTTTCGGGGATCAGGAGCAGGTCCCACCCTCTCCTGGCCCCTGTTGTGCTCAGGGAGATCTCCGTCTGGATAGGCCCTGACGAGAACGTGTGGAAGTTGCCGTTTATCCTGTACGCATTATCACCGGATAGCCGCCCCTTCTCGATATACGCGCCGATCTCTCCCCTCTCCAGGAACACCTCCGCCGTCTCAACCCTGTCCGCGTAGGAGAAGTGCATCCAGAAGGAGGTGTTGGCACTTAGGGAGATGTTCGATGATGTGGCCAGATGGAAGGTCCACTCCAGGGACCCCTTTCCAGCGATCTCCCTCTCCGCCGGCGACTCCGAGAATACGTACCAGCCGTCGAGATCGTAGAAGAGCTGTGACCTGTTGATCGCGTTCTCGAACCGCTCCGGGTCCAGGCCTTGATCGGGGTATAGATGTTCCGGGACGATCAGGACGCCGCCGTACTCGATCGTCATGGATACCGCCTCCGGGGATGACGCCCAGTTCTCAACAACGATGTCCATCCTCACCGGCGCGAGATTGGATACCGTGATGTTGCTCTCCGGCCCATACACCTGTACATCTGGAGACTGGGCCTGGATGATCTCGATGGGTATCGGGTGAAAACATAGCAACATCATCAGGATGGCGAACGCCCCTGCGGCGTACTGCCTTTTCGATAGAGGAGATATGTCATCAAGGGGTGGGGGGTGCCTTGTGCCCATGAGCATGATAAGGAGCGCGAATAACAGGTAGGACTTGAACTCGGTCACGAAACCCAGTATGACAAGAAGCAGGACCGCGCCGTACGAGATATATTTCGCCTTGTCTCCCAGGACGCCCCTTGTGATATGTCCGCCGTCCAGCTGGCCTATCGGGAGCAGGTTCAAGGCGGTCACCAGGAACCCGATCCATCCGGCGATGACCGTGGGAAATACCGCGGTATCTCCCGCGATCGGGATGATCCAGGTGAAGAATGTCAATATGATCGGATCGTTGAACACCATGTAGCTGGCGCCATCCACCAGCTCCGAGGATGCGGGATAGGCGTTGGTCAGCAGGAGGCCGACGATGGTCACGGGGATGGCAATGATGAACCCCGCTATGGGCCCGGCCACCCCGATGTCCACGAGGGCCTTCCTGTTGGACATGTTCTCCCTCATGGAGATCAGTGCGCCGAAGGTCCCGAAGGGGGATATTATCGGCGGTATCGGGATAAAATATGGGAGGGACGCGTCCACCTTGTAATACCTCGATGTGAAGTAGTGGCCCAGCTCATGCGTGCCCAGGATCAGGAGGAGGGGGAACGCGAATGTGACAAAACCCATAAGCAGATAGGTGGGGCTTAAAAGGACGGTGAAGATGTCCATGGCGTCCGTTGACCCGGTCCTGTTCGCCCATATAAAAGCCCCCGCCCATATCGTGGTGAAAAGGGTCAGAAGGAACATCACGATGTTGGTGGTTATCTTCCGTCTCTTCCTGGGAGGGAATGGGTAGATGACCACGATCCAATCGCGGCCCGCCCTCGTCAGCCTGGGATACATCCCCATCTTCTTCAGGTCCAGCCGGAGGGAATCAAAGGGCTTTTCGTTCTCCTTTATGTCGAGTACAACGTTAACGTAGACGCCTGCCTCATCGAATTTGACCGATCTCACTACATAATGGGCGCGGACCAGCTCAACGATCCTGCCGGCCTCCTCGGACTGCCGACCCCTGTCCTGCTTTGGCATCTCCCTCGGAGGTCCGAACAACAGGCCTAAAGGGGTTTTGAACCTGGGCCCTCCAAAGACCTTGCCTCCATCCCCGGTCATCTGCCCCTCATTCCTCCTTGATGTCCTCAAGCAGCTTCCTCATTTTCAGATATGACTCCGCCAGGGATTTTTTGGTTGTATGAGGCCAGATAGGGAACGGCTGTATGTCATTGGAGGTTCCCAGGATCCTCTCATGGACCGATGGGGTCCTGTAGATGATGTGCCACTTATCGCATCTATCGTGATTTTTAACGAAGAAGCCGTTCAATATCTTCCCCGCCCGCCTGATGACCTCCCTGAACTCCTCTGCATTCCAGGCAAGTCCCCTTCGCCTGACCAGGAAGCTGGCTGCCCCCGATGCCTCGTACATGGGCATGGTATCGTACCACTCCCAGGGCACTACGCCCAGTAGCGGTGAGACGGAGAACACGGCGATATCATCCTCCAGCTCCAGTTTCTTGATGGATGCGTAGAGGTTCCTGTAGATCAGGGCGTCGGTCGCCTTCGTCCAGGGTATCCTGTCGGACGCTGGAAAGAGGAGGCCGATACGCTT
>JAUVCY010000119.1 GCA_030595585.1 Thermoplasmatota archaeon | reverse complement strand
AGAGCCGGATGGGGTGGGCGGTTACCGAAAGAGCAGGAGCGGGAAATGCGCCAGGCACCCGATCTCCGGCGCCATCCTCGCGGCCGAGGTGGGCCTCCCCGAGGAGTACGTCAACACTATCGGATGCCACGCGAAAGAGGGAGACGGAAGGCCCCAGGTCATTGAGACCGTATTGATCCATCAGGCCGATTTCGCAACGTTCAACCCCCTTGTCATGAAGAAGAAGGGGGATCTCATAGAGTGAGGTGGTCCCATGGGAAAGACGATCATCGAGAAGATAATATCCTCCCACTGCGGGAGGGATGCAGGGCCGGGAGATATCGCCGACGTGTTCGTGGATGCAAGGGTCGCCAGGGATTTCGGCGGGGCGAACGTCGTATTGAACATTGTCGATAACGGGCTGAAGCTGGATGACCCGGCGAGGACCTTCTTCACCTTCGACTGCAATCCAGGCGGCTCCGATCAGAAGTACGCCGCAAACCAGCAGAGGTGCAGGGGTTACGCCAGGAACCACGAGGTTAAGATATTCGACGTGGACCAGGGGATAGGCACACACATCGCGGTGGATGATGGCCTGATCGGGCCCGGCGGTGTGTTCGTCTCCACGGATTCCCACGCCAATATAATGGGGGCGATCGGCGCCTTCGGCCAGGGCATGGGAGACGTTGATATCGCCGCGGCCTTTACAGACGGTAAAGTGTGGTTCAAGGTGCCCAGGTCCATGAAGGTGATACTGAAGGGGATGCCCTCGGAAAGAGCAACTCCCAAGGACGTGGTCCTTAAGATGGCACAGGAGCTGGGGGCGAATGGGCTATTGGGTTACTCCGCAGAGATCTGCGGAAGATACCCGGTGGGGCTGGACCTCTCTGGGAGGATAACCATCGCTTCCATGTGTACGGAGATGGGCGGCATCATCGCCCTGTTCCCCCCTAACGAAACCCTGCTTGAGGAACTGGGTTCCGATATTGACATCCATACCGTATGGGCCGATCAGGACGCCCATTACGATAAAGAGGTTGTGATCGACATCTCGGATATCGGCCCCATGGTGGCCAGACCTGGTCACCCCGAGGATGTTGTGATGCTCTCCGAGGTCAAAGGGATAAAGATAGATTCCGCATTCATTGGATCCTGTACCAATGGAAGATACGAGGACCTTGTGGCCGCTGCCAGCATACTGAAGGGGAGGAAGATCGCACCGGGCGTGGTATTGAAGATCGTTCCCTCCACCCGGAAGATCTGGGAGATGTGTCTCAAGGATGGTATCATCGAGACCTTCATGGATGCAGGTGCCCTCATTGGAAATGCGGGATGCGCTGGCTGCGCGGCTGGACAGATCGGTCAGAACGGTCCGGGCGAGGTTACCGTGTCGACAGGGAACAGGAACTACCGGGGAAAGCAGGGTAAGGGAGATGTTTACCTGGCGTCCCCCGCAACTGCGGCGGCCTCTGCGGTCGCCGGATACCTGACCTCTGCGGACGATATACCTGTCGAACCGATGGTGTTCGAGAGGGGCAAGGAGGCATCATCGGGCGGTATGGTGGAATGTACGGAAGGCGGCGAGGTCGCCACGACCTTCAGGGGAAAGATATGGTACATCCCAAGGGACAACATCGACACCGACATGATCTACCACAACCGCTATCTCTCCATCACCGACATATCTCAGATGGGACAGTATTCATTTGACAACCTGGAGGGGTACGAGGACTTTGCGAAGAAGGCAGGTCCAAGAGAGATCGTCGTTGTGGGGAAGAATTTCGGCGCGGGCAGCTCCAGGCAGCAGGCCGTGGACTGTTTCAGATCGCTTGGCGTCTCCATGATCCTCGCGGAGTCCTTCGGCGCCATCTACGAGAGGAACGCCATCAACGGCGGGATGCCGATCATGACATACGAGCCCGTTGATGGGGGATTCTCCCAGGGGGACGAGGTAGAGGTGGAGATCGGGTCGGGAAAGATCAGAAACATTACAAAAGACGTTGAGATCAAAGGGGAGCCTTTTTCTTCTGTGCAGATGGACATCTACCGGAGAGGGGGGCTTCTGAAGAGGCCGTGTGAATGAGGTGATCATCGTGGGAAAGACGTTCGTTGAAAAGGTGCTTGCGGGAAAAGCTGGAGCTGATGAGGTTGTCCCAGGACAGATAGTGACCCTGAGGCCGGACCACCTGCTGACGCATGATAACACGGCGGCGATAGTGGGAAAGATAGGGCCTGAGCTGGATCGTTACGGGGTGGTGGACCCGGACCTGCCAATAATAGTGATCGACCACGTGGTCCCTGCGGCGAACGAGAAGACCGCCACCAACCACAAGAGGATCAGGGAGTTCGTCAAGAGGCACGGGATAAAGAACTTCTACGATACGGGCGAGGGCGTCTGCCATCAGGTTGTGGTGGAGAAGGGGCTTGCGAGGCCGGGTCAGGTCATCGTCGGGTCAGATTCTCACACCTGTTCCTACGGGGCTGTTGGGGCGTTTTCCACCGGTATCGACAGGACCGAGGCAGCTTCTCTCTTATTGACCGGTGAGATGTGGCTTCGGGTCCCCCCCACGATCAAGATGACGCTGAAAGGGTCCTTCGACAAGGGCGTTTATTCAAAGGACCTGATACTCCACATCATCGGGGATGTGAGCGCCTCTGGTGCGGCCTACAAGACCGTGGAGTTCCACGGCGACATCTCCGGTCTATCCATAGGCGACAGGTTCACCATCGCCAACATGGGCGTGGAGATGGACTCCAAGGGTGCCATCTTCCAGGTTGATGATACGACCAGGACTTACCTGAAAGAGGTGGGTGTGGGTGAGGGCGATTACCATGAGGTGTGGGCGGATGAGGACGCCTCATATTACGATGAGAGGGATTATGATATGTCCGATGTGGTTCCATCGGTTGCTGCCCCCCACCAGGTGGACAACCTCAGGACCGTGGAGGAGCTGAAGGGCCTTTCATTCGATCAGTGTTTCATAGGGACCTGCACCAACGGAAGGTACGAGGACCTCAAGGTTGCCGCCGACATCCTGAAGGGTGAGAGCGTATCCAAAGGGACCAGGTTGATAATCGCCCCGGCATCCAGGATGGAGCTTCAAAAGGCCCTGGCAGACGGAACGATATCGACGCTGGTGGATGCAGGGGCGATGATGCTTACTCCTGGATGCGGGCCGTGTCTTGGTGCCCATCAAGGCGTGATGGCCCCACAGGAGAGGACCATCTCCACCGCCAACAGGAACTTCAAGGGAAGGATGGGGTGCAAGGAGGCGGAGATCTATCTGGCCTCTCCAGCGACGGTTGCGGCGACCGCGCTGTATGGGGAGCTGACCGACCCAAGGGAGTTGTTATCATGACCGTCTGGAAGTATGGTGACAGCATCAACACCGATATGCTGTTCCCCGGGAAGTACACATATACCTGCTCCACGGCAGATGAGGTGATACCTCACCTGCTTGAGGACCTGGACCCAACGTTTCACGAGAAGGTGGAAGAGGGGGACCTGCTCCTCGTCGGGGGAAACTTCGGGTGCGGCTCCTCCAGGGAGCAGCCGGTCCTGGGCCTGAAGGCCGTGGGGGTCAAGGCGATAATAGGAAGGTCGTTTGCAAGGATCTTCTACAGGGCATCCATCAACCAGGGGTTGATACTGATTGAGTGCCCCGATGCAGTTGAGGCTTACAGGGATGGGGACGAGGTCGATATCGACATTGAGGGGGGAAGGATCACCGTTGGAGGCAAGGAGTTCAGCTTCCCCAAACTACCACCGCAGATCCTGGAGATCAGGGATGCTGGAGGCCTGTTGAACTACGCCAGGAAGAAGCTGGAAACAAGAGGTTGAATCCCAATTTTGACAGATTGAATATGATCTGAACCGATACTTCGGTGAAGGTTGGATGAATCTACCGATTCATCAGGATCTTACCCTGTCAATGTTGGGAGAAGCCTCACTTTGACACTCATCTATACCAATATGTCAAAGTTAGGCTGAATCCTGTGGGATCAGCGGTACACTGCCGTATTCACTCAGCTACCTTTTAATATGTATCAACTACATTTTAATACGTGCCCGTGGATTCTTACCCGGTTAGAGGGATCAGCATGAAGAGAGGTCGTATCATTTCCACCATGTCGCTATTCGCCGTGGTCTTGATCTTGATACCCTCGTTCCTGGCCGGCCTTCAGACCCCAGAAGATGAGATATCTGACCTTCAGGTCGGGGCTTCTTTCGACGATACCATTCTGATCGAGGGAGATTCCGCTTTCAATGCATCCAACGGCATCAGTTCCGGATCGGGGACGGCGGGTGATCCGTATATCATTGAGAACAAGACCATTGAGGTCACGGATACTATTGGAATAATGATCGCGAACACGACCAAGCACTTGATAATCAGGAACTGCACGTTATCCGGTGGAAGGTCAGATATGACCTCTTCAATATACGTCCACAATG
This sequence comes from Thermoplasmatota archaeon, assembly GCA_030595585.1. Classification (GTDB taxonomy): domain Archaea; phylum Thermoplasmatota; class Penumbrarchaeia; order Penumbrarchaeales; family Penumbrarchaeaceae; genus JAGLEG01. The sequence goes on along the minus strand of JAUVCY010000119.1, from coordinate 1,855 downwards.
CCTCAAATGTGAATATTTCACATACCAAGATCGATCAGGGATGCATGGGGATATATATGATCGATTCAAGGAATATCGACATGTTTGATGTGGTCATTAACACAAGTATGAACGGTATTGCAATGTCTGATATTGATAATGTGACCATTCACCATTCAAGATTTGAAGACAATCAAATCGGCATACAAATGGTTTCCGGGATCGACCTGAGGATATCACACTCAATTTACAGGAATAACTCATTGTATGGAATGGGTATGAGATATGTTGGGAGAGTAAGAATTGACAACAATTCGCTCCTGACAAACTATGTTGGATTAGCAATTGAAGGATCATCAAGAGATCTCCAGGTGAAAGACAATAATATCAGTAATAATGACGGTGACGGATTTACCTTTAGGGATGGATTCAACAATGTTTTAATTCAGGGAAATAATATCTCTTCCAATGGCCAGGACGGAATTTCAATATCTTACCTGACGGGATCGAATATTATTTTCACAGAAAATCGGATCACTCACAATCAAGGAAGCGGATTATATATCAATGGAGATGAAGTTGAAATTAGAAATAATACTATTTCAAATAATATGTTAGATGGCATATGGCTCGATAGACATTCAGATCAAAATATCATTATCAGTAACACAATAGAAAATAACGGCCGCCAGGGGATCAATGTGGTTGATGGCAGTGATTACAATATTATTCAGTACAATAAACTATCCCTCAACGGCGATGGGATCTCTCTTTACCGGGCTTCAAGCAATCAGGTCTCTTTTAATCGGATTTCAAAAAATGTTTTTGATGGTGTCTCAATATCTCATTATGGAGATAATAACAGGATCATAGAAAACGAGATCTACGAAAATGGAATTCGAGGTGTATTAATCAATAGTGGCGATTACAATGATCTCATAAACAATACCTTTAGGTCGAACGTGTTTTTAGCCATCGAGATCACGGGTTCATATTCCAGCTACAATAATATTCTAAACAACACCTTTCGCGGAGATGTACCATCCGCAATTGGGGTGGATCACGGGCGATATAATGATATTTCCAACAATTATTTCCTGAATAACAACACTGCGATCAGTTTCGGTTCCGCTCGCAGTATCGATGTTTGGAACAACTATTTTGAGACCACGGAAATGAGGTTCTACGATCAGGACCTTGATGAGATCGATTGGAACAGATATCGAAAGCTTGAAGAAACCAATATCGTTGGTGGCCCTTACATCTACGGCAATTACTGGCCTGATTACGAGGGTGATGACATGGACGGGGACGGTATCGGTGATACGGATCTTCCTCATGGTCCTGGGGATGAGGGACCCATTGTGAAGGAGATTCCCCCTCCCGACATAACCCCTCCCACACTCATTGACCTGACGACGATCAGACCAGAGACCGGGGAACTGTTCAATGCCAGTTTCAGAGTAATGGATGACAGAAACATCTTCGGAATGGAAATTAACGGTGAAATGAGGATATATTCGGAATTATATGGGTTGGAAGATGATTACTATTTTGAAACAATCGAGCCAGGTGAAGATGGATCATTTGATCTTTCATGTGCAGTGGATTCAGAGGCAAATTACCTGATACTCGATATCAACCTGACAGATTTCTGTGGGAACATGGCAAATTTCTCTTTCAACTACACGGTTGAGGATGTCATTCCCCCGTGGATCACCGGTTACTGGTGGGAGGAGGAGGCCAGATCCGGTGAGAATTTTACAATTTATTTTGGGATCTGGGATAATATTGGAGTCAGTGGATGCTATCTTGAGTACTACATGGATAACATGTTGGATGAAGTTGGACGGTTTGATCCGCTACCGGAATCCAC
>JAUVCY010000061.1 GCA_030595585.1 Thermoplasmatota archaeon | reverse complement strand
AGGTTGGAAACCACTGGTCTGACCATCTTGGGCCGGATGAAGACAACGACCTCGTTGTTGATATTCCCCAGGAGATCAGGGCTGCAAATGGAACTGTTGTATCATACGACCTCTATCCGATCATTTCATTTGATGAGCTCTTGCCTCCAGGTGAATTCAAAGCTTTTTCCTATGATATTGGAGAGGTGACACTATCCTGGATCTCCCGGTTCTCGTGGAATGAGATAGATATCGACGGTTATCGGATATATCGTGGGATCTCGGTGGATAACCTGAGCGTGGTAGATGAGATTGATCATTCAAACTTCAATTTTTATCAGATATATGAATACACAGACAGCCCTCCTGATAGCGAGCTGTTATACCATTATTCAATGACCTCATTTAAAGGGGATCGGGAGAGCAGGTTCGTTACTATCGTGTCGGTCAAACCCGATGGTGATCCAGGTTTCATGGAGATCACCGCTCCTCTTGAAGGTGAGATTTACCTTGTTTCAGATCTTAACGTTGATTGGGAAATGAAAGATGGTCTGGGCAACATAAGCATGATCCACTATGGCACCTATAATTATTATGACGACATGGACCCCACTCATTGGTTCACTCTTCCCGACAGCCCTCCACTCACTATTGAAAATTTAACAGAGGGTCAAAATTATTTGGTCATTAAGGTCAGACTTTACAATGGTAAGGAGTATCAACTGAAAACTGGATTCTGCATTGATCTTTCACCTCCTGGGATCTCTTCGATCAGTCCAGAAGAAGGGTCTATCATTGGAGGAAGTTCAGTTAAGGTCTCATGGGGCCCATATGACTCTGGAAGTGGGATCGATCGGTCATTGATAAAACTGGACAATGGTGATCCCATCGATCTTTCCCTTCATAATCTCACGAACACGTGGGAATTCTTCAATGTCTCAGCAGGACAACATACGTTCACTATCAAATTGATAGACAGGGCTGGAAGGATATTTGAGAGATCCACCAATTTTACCTATGATCCATCCCCCTGCGTCTTCCAGTTCATAAGCCCTGGATCAGATAGTTATCTGAACACGACCGATGTTATGATCAAATGGAAGGAAATAGGGAATTGGAGCGATCTTCAGGGTATTGACATTGTAGTGGTTCTCAATGGTATGACACGGTTTGATATTTCCAATCAGATCGATCTGTTGAATCATAGCATCCTGTTGGAAGATCTGCCCGATGGCCATATCTCCCTATCACTTCGAACTCATGATGTGATTGGCAACTTTTTTTCAGATCAATTGAATTTCACGGTTGATACAAGGTCTCCTGATGTAAGATTGATCTCGGACCGGGATGGTCTTCCACTTCGACCAACTATCGAATTCAGGTTTTCAGAGGAGATGAACAGGACGGCAATTGAGATCGAGATGGATATCCAATATTTCAAAATGGTGTGGGAGGGTAAAACTCTCTTTCTCGTTTCAGAGATTAAATTGGACCCTGGAACCGAGTTCTCTTTTTCCATCAACGGAACGGATCGGGCGGGCAATAAATTAATTGAAAATGGGCATACCTTCAAGGTCACTAATAAGGGGTTTCTTAGGTTCAATATCACTGCAAATGGAACTGGTGAAGGATTGATATCTGATATCACTCTTGAAAGGGTTGATGGTTTGGATGTGCGTGTCTATAAAACAGACTTTTTCAATGAACTGCTGAGCCATGGGGCGTGGAATCTGACAATAATGAAGGATGGGTATCAGACCTACGAGATAACAATATTTGTTGAGGCCGAAAAGGTTCTGGACATTGGGGATATCAACCTAGAAAAGATGGAGGATGAAAAACCCCATGACCCAGACGCTGTCGAGGGCGATGATATGAGGGATATTTGTATGATCTCTTTTGCGATTATCTTGTTGATATTCTTGTGTGTGATCTCATTGGGCCTGATGGTAAAATTCAAAAGGCACCAAGATGAAATTGAAAATGATGCATATCAAAGTGCCGAGGAATAGGTCACAAGTAGTGGATCCTCCTTTCCGATGCCAAAGACTACATTTCTCCTGATTTATGTTGATGGGGTGGAGTTGATATAATGGGCCACGATCTTTGTTCATTCCTGGAATAGATGGGCGAAGATACGCTTCTGCCCTCTCCTGATATGTGTCAGGAACGTTGTATGGCGGATCTTCAGGTCTTTTGATATATCTCTGGCATCCCTTTTTCTTGGAAAATCAAAGAAGCCCCCCCAATACGCCTGCTTTAAAGCCGACCTCTGCTTCTCCGTGAGAACAGTTAGAACTCCCCGATCCTTGGGATTGTATTCCATTATTCCCGCAATTTCAAGATCTGAACCCCATTCCTTCATGAAATCCACGATCCTTTCAACTTCTCTTGGAGGCCCCACCAAGGAAAAGGTGCCATAATCCCTTCGCACATGTATCGGGAACTCGATGAAGCATCGAAATTCCTTGGCCGAGTATAAAAATAGCTTTGTATATTCCGGATCGTGATGTCCCATTATGAAACATAACGTACGCTTCCCCTCCGTATCGATCGGTATTATCTCATCGAACCACTCGATCTCATCTATTAGATCTTGAAACATTTTCTCAACATCTTCGGGAGCCTTCTTCCAGATGATATCGCAGAGCACAAGGAACTCCTTCGCTGATGTAGTGAACTGCTCCTGTACGGTCATGGAATAAATATTTCGAAATATTTTATCGATATTTGGTTTCAACGTGGAGTGGTAGCTGGTTCTAATGGTGAATCTCTTCAATCCGAACATAGACTTCCATGGAAGTCACAATATTTAATGCGTTCTGAAACGAATCACCATGGATGAAGTGTAGATATCTGGATATGGAAAATATCAATCACCTGCTTCAGCAATCCGTTGGAGGAGGGATATATCAAGACAGTCTCTGGAGGGAAAGTTACTACTTCAATATGACCGATCCCAAAAATCACATCAGTCTGATCACCACCATCGGATTCCTCCCGAACAAGAAAAGGTCCCTGGGATTCCTTTTAATAATTAAGGACAGGAAACCGGTCTTCCTGAAACCACTTATCTCTCTCAGACGGCCAGCGTTCTCGGGGTACGAATTCCAGATCGGTGAATTGAGTTATTCCATCCAGGGAACGGACTGGAGGCTAAGATATAAGGACAGGAAGGTGAGTGTGGACCTCAGGTTCTCACCCATTAACAAGATCTTTCCATATAGAACAAAACAAGATGAGGAGTGGCCTTTCGAAAGGATCGGCACCCAGCATTACGAGCAGTTTGGTGTGTACAGAGGGCAGATCGAATTGAGTGGAAAAGGGTACGATATTGGCCCTTGCTTCGGCCACCGTGACCATTCCTGGGGCATCAGGGATTGGGGTTCGGTGGATCGATACAGCCTTCACTGCTGTGCGTTCTCGGAGGATCTCGCTTTCAATCTCTGGGAGGGATCGATCAGGGGAAGGTCCTTCTCAAAGGGATTTCTGTTCGATGGAGAGGATAATTCGGAGATCGTGGACCATGTGATCCTGGCCGATCGAAGAGATGGCCGTGATGTTCCCGATCTCTCTAATATCAGGATCAGGGATTCGAAGAACAGAATCTTCGAGATAAAATGCAGGACCGTCGTATCAGTGCCTTTCCCCCCTCCCGGAGCACTCATACACGAAGGTATTGGACGGATGACCCTGAACGATGAAGTGGGGTACGGGCTTTCGGAATACCTTGTCAATTCTCCCGGCATTATGTCACAGCTTCCATCTTTTTTTAAGCTTCTCACCATCGGAGGTCGTTTTCGATGATTGTCTCGGGAGGGAACCGACAACTTATCGGATCGAAGGGATTCGAGCTCTACAGATGCACTTTGTTAGGAGTAAATGTACCATCTTTCCGGATCCTGACCACGGATTGTCTTGTAAAATACTCGGTATCTGAATTCGACGAAGGTCTTCTGGACCGTCTGGAAGATTTGTTAGATGAAATGGGAGGGAAAGTTGCCGTTAGATCATCATCCGTGGCCGAGGATGGATCGGAGAGGTCAAATGCTGGAATATTCAAGACTGTATTGAACGTCGATTCGCCCGAAAGAATGATCAAAGCGATCAGAGACGTTTGGTCCTCTGCAAATGGTCAGGACATGGCCGTGATCATCCAGAAACAGCTGGACCCGGAGGTCTCGGGAGTCCTTTTCACGCGTAATCCTATCAACGGAAATGAATGGACTGTGATCGAGTATGTGAAAGGTCTCTGTTCCTCCCTGGTTTCAGGAAGGGTGGACCCGAAAAGGATATTGGTTAAAAACTCAGATCGTTCCTTACAAACATTGAAAATGGAAGAGAAGAGGATCGACCTTGGACCGCTGTTGAAGACTTCGACCTTTTTGGAAAGTAAACTGGGGTATCCGCTGGATATCGAATGGGCTTTTTGTGATAATGAATTCCATATCCTTCAAGTTAGGCCAATAACCAGCCTTCCCCCGCCGGGGAAGGAGGGTTCAAGAACATACAGCAGAGTGCAGGCGGACCAGTTCTATTCCGGACCTGTGACCCCACTGTTCTTCTCGGTTTTTCAACAGATCTACACGCGCTATTATATTGCCGAGACAATTGAAGAATTGGGGATCTCCATTGACATAGACGACAATTTCCTTATCAGGTACAGAAGCCATATTTTCGCAGACACCAGGATTATCGAGTATGGACTGGCATCTCTGCCGACAAGAAATGGAATAGAGCATATATGGGAGACGGTACCGGAAGATATCAGAGGCGGTTTGAGGAATGGGCACAAGCTCTCTCCACTCAACACTCTGTGGAAGGTGCTTTCGTATGTATTGCTCCATAGGAATTGCTGGATATCGAGACTTGATGAGCATTTCAAGCAGGAGGTCGTTCCGGGAATCCACTCCCGGCTTTTCGAGCTTCAAGATCCTCTTTCCCTTGACAACAAACAGCTTCTGGACCATTATGACAGGCTGATGGATGTGGTCAAGCTCCATGTGAGGTCATCGAAATGGGGGATGGCCCTCTATACGATCCCTTTGACGGGTGCCGCTAGCCACCTCTTACAGAAGAACGCCCTCCTTGGATTTCTCCCCGATATCATGTCTGGTTTCGCCGAGAACCCTACGATGGAGGCCTCCTCAGGTCTCCGCATACTTGCAGATAGGGCCAGGTCGAACAATGAGATACTGGACATACTGGCATTGGAGAGGAATAATTATCAAGATTACGAAAAGGAGCTAAGAGAAATTTCCAGTGGTGACCGCTTCATTGAGTTCTTCGAGAACCATCTCTCTATCTTCGGACACCGCAGGATCAGCAGAGACTTTCACGATCCCTCGTGGAACGACGATCCCGATATACCATTCTCGATCGTGAGACAGCTTTCCCTATCGCCTTGTCAGGATCACGGTGAACCTGAAATGGAAAGAGCGATCAGGAGAAGACACAGAGCGTACAGGAAGGTGATATTGGAGCTTCCTTTCAGGGAAAGGTGGCTTTTTTCCCGCGTATACAGATATCTCGTCCGCTACGTGCAGTTCAGGGAGTTACAGAGGTTCTATCTCGATCTCATACTTGCAAGGATGAAGGGCCTGTTCGTTGAGATATCGAAAAGGATGGTTCATGAAGGAGAGCTGGATGACGTGGGCGATATATTCTTCCTTGATCTCGGATCCGTAAAAAAATGGCTGGGAGGTAAAAGTGAGAATAGGCTGAGGAATGAATCCCTTTTCAACAGGGTTTCCTTTGAGAATGAAAAGGATACACCGGGCAGATACCTGAGAAACGGTATTAGTTTCGATTCGATCGACAGGATCGGTAAAGGGACAGATATCCCTGAGGGGGTGATCATAAAAGGTGAGCCTGTTGCGTCAGGGGTCCATGAAGGAAAGATAGTTGTAATGAAGGGTCTGAACAAGGATCTCCGGTTGAACAGGGGAGATATTCTCGTTACAGAACATATTGACCCGGGGCAGACGCATCTTTTCCTTCTTGCAGGGGCGCTCGTTCTCGAGGTAGGGGGCCTCCTGTCCCATGGTGCGATCCTGGCCAGGGAGTTCAATATCCCGACCGTAGCTGGAGTGAAGAACGCTGTGAAGATCTTTCGAGACGGGCAGGAAGCGGTGATCGACGGAAACAGTGGGACTGTGACCATTCTTAAACAGTCCTGATAAGTTCAAGTAAACGTGAAAAAAACAACGATGTCCATAGAACCCTCGTTTTGCGAACAGGTGAGGTATGTCCCAAACCTGCGAGGAACCAGATTCCCTCCATGACTTCAAGACCCTGGAAAACCGTTTTATAAATGTTATCTGTTATTTCCATTGAGAACTTCCCGGAGGACGGATTCTTTGAGGTTGAAAGGGGTCGCAGCTGGCGTAGGTATCATCACCTTGATGTTACCGATAGGTCTGCTCCTCCCGATCATAACCGGATTGTTATATTCGGAGGATCTCATATCGCTTATCACGGCTTACGCCCTCCCCGGCATCATCTCCCTGGCCCTGGGATTGACGCTGTTCTTCTGGGGCCGTGACGAGGTCAAGAAGCTCCGCCCGCTGGAGGCGATGGTGGTGGTCTCCCTCTCCTGGATCCTGATCGCCTTCCTGGGATCCCTGCCCTTCATGATCATAGGCGCGATAGCGTCCCCTGTGGACGCCTTCTTCGAGTCGATGTCCGGATTCACCACAACGGGCGCCTCGATCCTCACGGACATAGAGGCCCTCCCGGCCTCGATCAAGCTCTGGAGGGGACTCATCCAGTGGCTGGGGGGACTCGGGGTAATTGTTATGGCGGTGGCCCTTCTCTCCATATTCCTCGGGGGCCCCAAGGCCGGAATGCTCCTAATGAAGGGGGAGGTCCCCGGACACAGCCAGGAGAAGATCATGCCCAGGGTGAAGGACACCGCGATGGTCCTGCTGAAGATCTATCTGATCCTGACCCTTGCTGAGATACTGCTTTTAACCCTTTTCGGGGTGACGTTGTACGATGCCATCTGCCACTCGTTCACGACCCTCTCCACAGGGGGGTACAGCCCGTGGAACAACAGCATAGCGCACTATTCGGACTCGCCATTCAGCATATTCATAGAAGGCGTGATAGTCCTGTTCATGCTGCTGGGCAGTATAAATTTCGTCCTCCATTACAACCTGTTCAAGGGAAACTGGAGGGCCTACTTCAAGGACGCCGAGTTCAGGGTGTTCATGGGCATCCTCGCGGTCTTCATCTTCCTGGTATCTCTGGACCTTATCATCAACAGGGGCGCGGATTACAGCGGGGGAGGGGCGGTGAGGGCCGCCGTGTTCCAGGTGGCCTCTATCTCCACGACCACGGGGTACGCCACCGAGGATTTCGGTGCCTGGCCGGCATTCTCCAGGTTCCTTCTCCTGTGCCTGATGCTCATGGGGGGCATGACCAGCTCCACCACGGGGTCCATCAAGATCGCAAGGGTGATGATCGCTGGCAAGATGGCGCTTCGGCATATTCGGAGAATAGGGCGCCCGAAGGCGCACCTGCCCCTCAGGGTCGGGGGCATCGTGCTGCCGGAGAGCATCGTCAAGAGCGTGGGCCTCTTCGTATTCGTATTCCTGATAACCTTCCTGCTGGGCTCATTCACACTCACGTTGACCGGCCTGGATATCGTCACCAGCATGTCCGCGGTCGCCACGACGCTGGGCAATGTGGGCCCGGGCCTGAACATCATAGGTCCCACTGCCAATTTTCACTCCCTGACGGACCCGGCCAAGATCATCCTCTCCATGCTGATGTGGCTGGGGAGGCTCGAGCTCGTAGCGTGCTTGCTCCTGTTCCTGCCCTCGACATACAAGCATTGACCCAAGGTTTTTCTCACCCCTTGGCCATACCCACGTGTGCTTGACCTCCTTTCGTTCCACCTGGACCACAGAAAAGCGGATATCCCTCCCAATTCCAACATTGAGAGGGGGTCCATCCGCAACGCACTCTGGTCCGGGGAGTGGGCCGACAGGCTCTCCTCCTCCAGGCTCCTCGAGAACATCTACCTTGTAGCCGTGGGCCTCCGTAGGGCCTCGTTCTTTCATCCCATAGACGAGAGGGAGGTGCTCCTCGTCAGGAGGGCGGCGGAAAGCGTGGGGGTGGGGATGGCGGTTCGAAAGGCCGGGGGCCGGGTCCTGAAGGTATATCTCTACGGAGAGGGAGGGGAGGCGGTCACAAAGGTCCCCGATGTGGACGAGAGCCTGGGACGGATGGAGTTCATCACGGCCCAGATCGCACTGGCCAACATGACAGGGCAGCTGATGGAGTACCCATCCTGCTGCGTTTCATCGTTCGTGGGACACCTCATGAACGGGAGCGATCAGGACGAAAAGGCGACCTCCGTCCTGAGGTCCATATCGAACCCATCCCCCGATGCATATTTCCTCGAGCGGTTCGTCCCCTGCTCTCCCAACTGTAAAAATGCGGAAAGGATGGGACGACAACTTGGATCCCTGTTGACGGAGATCTCCCCTGACCTTGGGGAGATGTATAGTTCCCTGAAGCTGGAACATATGGAGGAGGTCAGATCCGGCAGTATCCTCAAGGAAAAGAGGGAGAGGGACGCCCGGACC
>JAUVCY010000162.1 GCA_030595585.1 Thermoplasmatota archaeon | reverse complement strand
CCCTCTCCCCTCTCCTGGATCACCTCTTTCGTGATCATCTTCTTGAGGTGAAATGAGAGGGTGGACCCCGAGATGCCCATCTCCGCCTTCAGCTCCTTGTGCCTCATGCCGGGCCTCGTCAGCAGTTTGATGAGGATATTGCGCGGGATCTCCTGCCTGAGAAAGTGCAGGGCCCTCTTGTCCTTGGAACCGTGTTTGCCCTCCGTGTAGAAACGTTTGTAGCGTCCCTCCGTTCGGGCGATTATCATCTCCTTCTTCACGAGGTAGTTCAGATGGTACTCGACGACGCCCATGGAGATATCAGCCCGCCTGGATATCTCCCGGAAATGTAATCCGGGACTCGAAAGGATGAGGTCGTAGATCCTCTTCCTGGTATCCAGATGCAGGGGGTCCTCGCTCATCTGATAGACCACCCCGCGGTCACTGACCTCCCCTGCCCCTGAAGAGGGCCAGGTAGAGGAGGGTAAGGATGAGAACATCCGCGGTCAGCATGACGTCGAACCCGAGGGCGAAATCCTTGGGGACCGATATCCAGTCGAATACGAACAGCCCCAATGCCAGAAAGAGCCCTTTGATCAGGAACAGAACAAATGCGAGGCTCACCATCTTTATCCTGGGGTTTCGGGTCCTGTACCAGGAGAGCCCCCCTATCGCCGTCAGCGCAAGGGAGAGTATCAGAAGCACCCCGATAAGCAGGTCCTTCACCAGGGACGCCAGATCCATTGGGTCCAATCAATCACCCCCCTGAAGGCGGCGTCTCCTACCCTTCAGTTTGGTGTAGAGCGCGGCCCCCACTATCAGGGCGCCGATGAGGGCCCCCCCGAGAAGGATGATCGGGTCATCCCCCAGGAAATCATCCACCTCCTCGTGATGGGGCCTGTTGTCCGGGTCTATCCCTATGACGGGGTCGTGGAATATTATGAGAGTGTTGTTCACCAGGGGATACGAGAAATATATGTCGGCCTCGCCGTCCCTCAGGTCATACCAGGTGTACGCGTTCGAATCCCTCTCTATCTCTTGGGCCCCCACCTCTATAAGGTCGCCCCAGGAATATATCGTCTGGACCTTCCCGTCCCTGTTCAGGGTAAGCCCATACGGGTCGTCGCCATATCCGTCGGCCTCCTGGATGGTCTGATCTCCGGAGAGGTCCATAAGCGTGTGCCTGATCGCTATGTGGTCCGCCTCCAGAGGCTGGATCAGCTCTATCTCTATGTCGAACTTCTGGGAGTCCCCATCGGGGCTGAGCGCGCCCGAGTGGAACATGAACGTGAGGCGCATGTACGATGTGGCGGTGGCGGTTCCAACCACCCTGAGCGGGACGATGCCGTAGAGCGCAATGTCATATCCCGATGAGAAATCGGTCATCAGGTTCCAGTCGACGTCATCCAGGTCTGCACCCAGCCTCTTGATGTCTACCGAGGGGTCCCACATTCCGTCGCCGTCCATATCGTCAAAGGCGATCACCTCCCTGTATTCGATGGCACCACGGGACCCGATCGACGCCGGGCCGGAATAGGAGTAGGTGAGCTTCGGGAGGGTCCTGTTCACCCTGATCTCCATCTCCCTGCTCAGGATCACCACGTCATCTCCGATTATGGAGACCGTTGTGAACGCCCCCCCCTCGGGCGGTTCGAACATCGAGGGTGAGTACGTTCCCTCCGTTGTCAGGTCGAGGTTGACGGATTCCACGGAACCATCCGTAGAGTAGAGCTCCAGATGGATCGAATACCTGCTTTCCCTCTCGATCGTGGTCAGGTCGGACCCGGGGAAATCCAATTCGAGGATGTGCGTTCCGATATCGAGGGGAACCGGTTCAAGGGATGCAACCGAGGAGCCGTCGTCGATCTTTCCGTATAATCCGTAGGACCCGGGGACGTACACGGTTATCCCCACGTTCAGTCGGAGGTATTCCGCCAGGCCGTCCTGATCCTCATCCACCAGCATCTCGTCGACCGTATCGGTGAAGGAGACGGCAATAGGCGCCCCCTGAACCACGTTGATCAACATCGATAGTAGAATGAACGAGAGGACAACTGTCCCGGCTCTCTTCACCTTCGATCCCATATCGGTACTCATCGTATATCCCTCCATGATAAGCCTTCAGCTACAGTATGTGTTAGCGAGGGGTATTATATAAAAATCTTATAGGTCAAAGGTCAAATGAACGGACCGGGATCATTTACGGCCCACATAAATAAAACGCCGTAATTCTCCCGGGTTCCACGGCTCCTGATGGAAACCACGTACAGATAAAAACAAATAGAATGAAAGTGACTTATTAATTGATGGCTCGGGAAAGTAGTAGGGTACACCTTGGCTGGTCGAACCATTTCACCCCTCGATCCAGCGGACCCTTTATTGTGATCCTTATTCTGGTCATGATACTGTTGATCCCCGGTATCGCTCGATCGCAAACGTCCGACAAGATAGTGAAGGGCAATGCGTTCCTCGAGACCGTTACCGTAAATTTTCCCGATGGGGGTGGAAGGGATGCCAGCATGTCCCTCTACGTGCCGAGCCCGGGCCCGATATCCAAAGTGTCCCTGAAACTGCAACCAGTACCGGGGCCAGATCATCCTAATAGAGTATCGGTGGATATCGGGCTTGACGGGAGGGAGGATTGGGCCTTTGGCGGAGGAGTTGAAGGCTCCTTCGGCAGGCAGACCGTATTCTCGGACGGAGAGGAGGCGAGGCGCCTCCCCCTGACACCCGATGGCACTGTCATCTCATTTTTCCTGCCCATCGGAATGGAGGTGACCGATGGTTCGATGGGGATGGTATCCCTCCCCCAACCACTGGGGGACTACAAAGGCTCAATGATCCCCGGGTCGATGGAGGTGCCATCACCGGACATGGTCGATTCAGGAGATCTGGACGGCGATGGAGATGATGAGATAGTGTACTATTCGAGGGCATCCTCCTCGATGGAGATGGTGTCCGGAGATGGGTCCGGTGGATATTCCACGTCGAAATTGGCCGATCCCAACGGCCCCGTAACCTCCGTTCGTGTAATGCCAAAGGGGGCCGAGAACTCCGGTTTCATCGTCTACTCGCATCGGGATAAGGAGAACCTCTCATCCCGGATCTCGCTCCTGGTGTTTGACGACGAGGGAGGATATTCCTCACACGTGATCGCCTCGGACCTGCCTCTTGACTCCTTGGGCTTCTCACTGGATCGAACCGGGAGCTCCTACAGCCTGCTCACGCTGGATGGTTCCCAGGGGAGAATAGTGAACGTCACCGTCAACTCCACCGGAGGGGTCGATATCACGGAAGTGATCGACAGATCGATATCATCTTCCAGCCTGGCCCAGGGAGACCTCAATGGAGATGGTTCGATGGATATCCTGCTTTTCCCAATGAAGGGGAGCGGGAAGAACATCACCCTGATGAAAGGGAACGTCGTCGAGGAGGCATCATCTTTCGTTCTGATCGATATGAACCTCACCGGTCTTGCGGCCTCGCTCCCGCTTGGGGTCGATGCTAACGGAGACGGTTCAGATGAGATCTACCTGATGATGGGTAACCCTGTGTCCCTCAGCGTCCTGTCCATGGGGGCAGGCGGTATCGACAGGTTCTCCATCGGTTTCAACGGGACGTTGGGATCCCTCAGGACGATCCCCCGATTTCACGATATATATGCAGGACCCGAGGACATTCTTTACCTGACGACCGGGGACGGCCTCTATCAGATCATTCCGGAGACCGGCCCCGGGGGAACGTACTACAACTGGAGGTCGCCGTCATTTACCCAGCTTGCGGTGATCGGCTCCCTCGATGAGCTGGGAATGGGCTTCTGTTATCATTTCAGCTCGGGCCAGGGTATATCGATCTACGATCTGCGGTGGAATTCAGTGGGTGAGGTGAAGATCATGGAGGCGTCGGGTTCAGGGTACCTCGGGAACCAGCTGGGCCATGGGTCGATCTTCAGGGCGGATGTGGGTGGACTCGATCTCTACGGAGAGGACGGGGCCCAGTATACAGATGATCACGGGAACGTTCTTGTCAGGTGTGACCTGATAGTTTCCGGACAAGGGGGAACGGTATCGATCCGATCCCTCGATCTGAGATATGACGGGTATCTGGATGCCTCCTCGTCCGAGGGTTTCCTCTCAGCCGTTTCAAGGGGCGTGGCTGACTTTGGCGACAGGGTCCCCTTCTTTCTGATAACCGAATCTTCCGGAGCGGTCCGGCTGGGCCCTGTCGAGGTGATCTATGATTCCCCCCCATCGATCGACGAGTACGTCCTGAACGACATCCACATCGATGAGGGATCCCTGGACATGCCGATATTGTACCTCTGGGAACATATTGACGATGATTACATGATGCCCCAGGACCTGAGCATCTCCCTGCACACCAGCGAGGAGAATACCCAGAGGATCCTCTACCTTCAGGATGGGGTCCTGAGGGCCAATGCGCAGTCCTATCCCGATCTGGTGGGAGATCTACATTTTAGGCTATCCGTCTCCGATGGCAGGAACGTCGTCACAACTCGCGAGATAACACTTGTTCTGGATCCGGTGGAGGATAGGCCCAGGCCGCTCGCACCGCCGGACGGCCTGACCGTGCTGGAGGGGGAGGAAGGTGATATCGACCTCGGCAGTCTGTTCATGGACCCGGATGGAGACGAGATCCATTATGCCTATTCACTGTTGTATGCCCAGCCCTCCTCGCTTGAAGCCTACGTCACCATGGCGCTTGATGGAGATAACCTGACGATATCTCCCGACCGGAAGGGGAATGGAGGCCTGATCTGCATACAGGTAAGCGCATGGGACCATTTTCACGGCCCCGATGATCCCACCTCGTTGGATATCCACGTCCTGATAGAGGATGTGGATTCCCTCCCCTACCTCGGGCAGAATCCCGGCCCGGTGATCATGTCGGAGGACCAGATCGATCCCACACGGGTTCCTCTCAGCGGGTGGTTCATCGATCCGGATACTCCGATATCCGGGTACACCATCGAGATCTTGACACTGTACGATACCCTGGATACCTCCACGGTGTTCTTCTCCGACCAGCCATATCTCATTCTCTATCCGAAACGTGATTTCACAGGCACCGCTTACATACAGGTGAGGATGTTCGAT
>JAUVCY010000235.1 GCA_030595585.1 Thermoplasmatota archaeon | reverse complement strand
TGCGTGATCGTCATCGAAGGGGACAACATATTCACAAAGCGTGATATCAGCAGGGAGGCGCTGATGGGGGCCCTCTCCTCGCTTATTGTGGACTTCAACATCCCCCTCATGTTCACACAGGACCCCAGGGGAACTGCGGATTTTCTACTATCCCTGGCCAGGAGGGAGATGAAGGGGGGAAAGAGGCCGAAGAGCCCGAAGGGCTCCCTTGGAAAGGACCTCAGGTCGATCCAGCTGGAGGTGATGTCATCCATACCGGGGATATCCGGTGTGATCGCCGAGAGGATGATGGACCATTTCGGCACCATAGAGAGGGCCTTCACCGCGTCGGTCGAAGAGCTGATGAAGGTTGAGGGCGTGGGCAGGGTAAAGGCCAGGGAGATCAGGGGGGTAATATCAACGGAGTCCCCTCCGTCCAGATGATCCGATGGATGGGCTACGCCTCTTCGTATTCCCGGATCAGGATCTCCATTAGCTCCTTGACGTGGACTATACTGTCCACGCGGTAGGCGTTGGCGCCGGCAAAGGCGAACCCCTGGTCGAGGTTTCCCCTCTTGGAATTGGAAAGTGCCATTGCAATGCAGTAAGGTGTATTCTCGAAATCACACGTTCGGAGACATTTCCAGGGGCATTTGAAAGGTTTCTTCACGCCGGAGGATACCTCCCGGATGAACTGGTTCCTTATCGCCCTTCCAGGCATGCCCACGGGGCTTTTGATAATGGTGATGTCGTCTTCCGTGCAGTTGAGATAGAGCTCTTTGAAGCTCATGGATGCGTCGCACTCGTGTGTGGCGACGAACCTGGTGGCCATCTGAACGCCGGAGGCGCCCAGGTCCATCATCCTGCGAATGTCCTCTCCCGAGAAGATGCCCCCGCCCGCGATCACCGGAATGTCCTTTCCGTACTTTTCCCTGAAAGGCTGGATGATGGATACAACCTCCGGGATGATGCCCTCCAGCGTGATCTCGGGGTTGTTGAGGTCCTCCAGGGTGAAACCGAGATGTCCCCCCGCGAGGGGCCCCTCGATCACCACGGCGTCGGGGACGTGATCGTAGAACCTCGCCCAGTAGTTGAACATGACCTTTGCGCCCTTCGCCCCCGAGACGATGGGGACGATCTTCGTCTTGGAGCTCTTTATTTTCTCAATATCAATGGTATCGGGGACCCGGAGGAGGAGTCCAGCGCCTATAAAGACAATATCAACCTCCTCATCTATGGAGGCATTAATGAGGCTGTCGTAGTCGGAGAGGGCCATCATGATGTTCACACCGATGATGCCGTCGGTATTCTCCCTGCAGGTCTGGATCTCCCTCCGCAGGGCCCTCTCGTTCGCAGCCTTGTAATTTGTCAGAAGATCAGGCTCGAATATGCCTATGCCGGCTGCGCCGATAACGCCTATTCCGCCCTCCTGGGCCACCGCCGAGGCAAGGCCTGATAGCGATATGCCCACACTCATTCCCCCCTGTATAATGGGGACCCTGGCCTCCAGGTCGTCCATCTTCAACTTCGGCATGCTCATCGGATCGGCTCCGGGTACCTGGAGATCCCTCCCGAATTCAATTAAATTGGATGTTTCGGAATTATCGGGTCTCCGGCACAGGTCAGGTAACCTAAATCTCTTCTTGTAATAAAACGTTCTTGATGAATATGTATGAGGGGCTAGGCGTTGACCTTCTTCAGAAGCCACGCCATGTTCTTGCCGAGGTCCTCCATGGTCCTCATGCCCTCCTCGTCGGATTCTACCTCGCCGATGTTCCTCCCTATCCCCAGGTTCCAGTAGGATGATCCTACGATCATCATGTTCTCCACCAGGAAGAAGTGGTTGATGGAGTTGAACGTGGTGAGGGCCCCCGCCCTCCTGACGGCGACAACGGCGGCACCCACCTTTCTGTTGAGCAACCAGTCGTTTGCACGGGCCACCCTTCCAACCCTGTCGATGACCGCCTTGAGCTCGGAGGTCATGTTCGAGAAGTACACCGGCGAGCCCAGTATGATCCCATCCGCATTTTTCATCTTCTCGATAAGCTCATTGATAATATCTCCCTTCACCGCACATCTCTCATCCAGGTTCTTTGTGCACATGTCGCATGCGGTGCACCCCCTGATCACATGGCCTGAAAGTTGGATGAGCTCCGTCTCGATGCCCTCTTTCTCCAGCTCTGCCAGAACCTTTCTTATCAGTATTGCGGTGTTCCCGTCCTTCCTTGCGCTTCCGTTGATGGCCAGAACCTTCACAGATATCCCTCTTCGGCCATGGAATATCGAATGCGTATATTAAACATTCTAGATGTTTCTCACTTCTCGAGAAAATAGAGGGAGAGGGAGTTCACACAGTATCTGAGGCCGGTGGGCCCGTCGTCGAATACGTGGCCAAGGTGTCCGTCGCATCTGCTGCAGTGTACCTCGGTCCTGACCATTCCAATGCTGGTGTCCTCCTCCTCCACGATCGCGGCATCGTCCGCGGTCCCGTTGAACGAGGGCCAACCGCTGCCCGAGTCGAATTTCGATCGGGAGAGGAAGAGCGTCTGGCCGCAACCGGCACAGAGATAGTGCCCGTGTCTCTCGTTGTAAAGGAGGTCCGCTTTACCGGTAAAGGGCATCTCGGTCCCCTTCTCCCTGAGCACCCCGTATCGCTCGGGGCCCAGCCTCAGTTTCCATTTCTCCTCGGATATGGGTCCGAGGTCGTTTAATTCCATGGATGTTGTATTGAAAGGAGTTCATTAACGCTTTCCCCGAAAAAAGGTAATGGCGGTGATCGATGCCACGATATCGAAGCATATTTCATCGAAGATGTCGCTTGGAGTATCCGGTGTGAAACGTGGAGATCAACCAGTGGGCCGGCATGATCTATCTGTTAACAGGGATCCTTTTCACCGCCTATGGGTTGATCCTCGTCCTGAATAAGCTTCCAAAGAACAACCTTGTCGGGTTTCGGATGAAGAAAGCGATGGAGTCGGATGAGAATTGGTACGATATCAACTCCCACGGGGGGAAGAGGCTGGTCCAGACGTCCATTCCGCTCATGGTTGTGGGGATCCTTTCAATTCTCATCGGGTACGATACGGGCGACCTGATATTCTGGGCATTCCTGCTCTCCCCGCTCCTTGTGGTTTTCGCACTTGTGGATACCCATCTCCATGCAGGCAGGTTGTGACCCAACTTTTTATACCTACAGATACCTATTGTTCCATCGGAGGCAGAGGAGTTGAAGGTCGTTTCGTTGATGATCATCTCGTTGATGTTGTTAACCAACGCTTTGATAATATCATCTTCTACAGAGGGGGAACCTTCAACCGTTCTCTCAAGGGGTCCTCTCGATGCGATCAAGATCGATTCGGATCAGGAGCTAATCGATATGGCATCTGATAGGAACTGGACCGGGAACGGGTCCATTTCGGACCCATTCGTGATAACCGATCTTGATATCGATGCGGGAGGGGGTCATCACTGTCTCTGGATCGCCAACATGAACCTATCCATAAAGATCACCAACAGCACGTTCTCCAATGCGACCTCTGGAGGAATTTTCTCGATACCCAGTTCCGGACTGATCTTGCAGAACATGGTCCAGGCCCAGGTATCGAATGTCATCTTCAAGGATAATATAAACGGGATCACGATCATCGATTCGTCCAATGTCACGGTTATAAATTCATATTTCAATAAAAACACCCGTGGTATCCAGCTGGAACGATCCGAATATTGCCGTACAATCTCTTGCAGTTTCATCCAGAATGCCCGAGAGGCCATCTATCTGACCCATTCGATGAAGAACCGGATATTGAATAACACCGGCGTTGAAAATGACCCTGGAATAAGGGTGGAATATTCAAACTGGAACAGGATAAGTGGAAATACCCTCCTCAAGACAAATGATGAGGGTATCATACTGGAAGC
>JAUVCY010000180.1 GCA_030595585.1 Thermoplasmatota archaeon | reverse complement strand
CTCCCCATCCTTTGGAGTGTTTATGCTCAGCGAGGGTTCGTTATTGTCGATATTGAACGATATCAGCGTGCTTGACTTGGTCAGGCCCACTTTGTCATATGCGGTTGCAAGAACCGAATACGTTCCATCCGCACGGGTGGTCGTGGAGACCGTGTACTCGTAAGAGGATGTTATCGGATTGTACGGTATCGTTATCGTGCTTCCAAATATCGTAACGTTCACGTGGTCGACCACCACCGTATCGGTGGCCACGACCCGGAACGTATGATCCCCACCGATATATTGACCCTCGATCGGGGAGTTGATATTACACGTGGGGATATTATTGTCGACAAAGAGGGTTATGGATGATTCTCCGGTGAGGCCCGCGCTGTCCTTCGCCTCGATGGTCAACGAGTGCTGGCCGTCCGTGATCTGCGTGGTGTCCCACGAGCCCGTCCACGTATTTACGCTCCTTACCATGCTGGTCCACGCGTTGTTATCTATCCTGAACCTGGCGTTTATCACATGAGATGAGGTGTTCACCGAGATCCCCATGAAATTGCCCGTCACATACGACATGTCCATTGGATAGTTGATCACGGGGTTTGGAGCCGAGTTTGAAAGGGTGAAATTGAATATCGGATAGTATGTCACCCCTCCGCCAAGTTCCCTGGCCGTGATATTTATCGAGCAGGCCCCATCGTTGAATGAATAGGTGTTAACCTGCCTCTCCCAGAAACCGTTCTGCGAATTGTAATACATCTTCAGGGTCCCCAGAGATACCATCGTACCTCCGAAGGCGATATCCACGTCCTTGACGGTGGTGGGGGTCCCCGCCTTCACCTTGAAGGTGTAAACGCCCGATACTATCTCCCCCTTGGTGGGGCCGATCAGCTCCATCTCTATCGGGTCGTAGATCCTCAACTGGGAGCCGTTCGCGTATCTGTCGATCGTCCCATTGGTACCCTTTATCGAGAGGCTGTAGACCCCGGGCGAGATCGTCTTGGCTGCCGAGACCGTCAGAACGGATTCGCTGACAGTTGAGCTGATCTGTGAGGGGGCGAAGGAGAACGTCAATCCCGAGGACGCGGGTGTCGAGGTTGCCGACAGGGTGACGTTATCGGTGAAACTGTTGATAGTATCCATGGAGATCACGTACTTCGCACTTCCTCCGGGGTTGGTCTGGTTCAGGTCCGGGGTCGACGATAGGAAGAAGTCGGGAGCGTTGGACACTACCAGGGTGACCTCGGTGTAATCCGTGTTATCGGAGGCACCATGTCCGGTGTCGCTTCCCCAGACCCTGAGCTTGTACGTGCCCGCGGCCATCGAAGCTGTTGTCGTGATATTGAGGTATGCGGATTCCGTACCCACACCTCCGATGGTCACGGAGGACGCGCTGAGGGCTGCCGACCCTCCTGTTGGGGCCGAGATGTTGGAGGATCCATCCCACCAGCTGTAGGACAGGCTGATGGGTTTGGTTATCCCAAGGGACTCCACATCTACCTGATATGATACGTTCATCGCAGGGGCTATCAGTTTCGATGTGGGAGTTGCGCTCATGTCGAACTCCGAGGAGATCAACATGGTGTAATTATTCGATGTACTGGAGGCCCTGTTCTCATCCAGGACAAGGAGGCCGTACCATCCGGATATATCCGGCTCATACGAGAACGAGAGTGAGTCTCCGGTCCCGGTGGAATCATCCTGGGCGAGCACGTTGTCCATGTTCCCCGATCCCTTGAAGAGATATGTATTGAGAACGGTGTTCCCCGGAACGGAGGTTATGTCAAAGTCGTAGGAGCCGCCCGAATCAAGGTAGATATCATACATGTTGATCATTGGATACTCCTCCTCCAGTGATCCGGAATAACCTGAAGAGTGATACTCGAACTCGGAATATTGATACCTTCCCACCTCCAGCGGCCCGTCATAGTCCGGGTCCCCTCCATTGTAGAGGTCGTCGGCATCGCTGTGGTAGTCGGATTCTATCCTGATCCCGCTGTTCCAGCTGGTTCCCGCGAATCGAAACACCTTTCCATACTTGAACCCACCTCCGTAGGTATGGCCGTCGATGATAACGATATCGTACTCGTCGCTGCCCATGGTGGACGACCCTATCTTCTGGGTCATCTCGTAGTCGGAGTATACGAAAAGGTCATAATCCTCGCCGGTAAGCCTGTTCTGGATACAGACGGCGGTGTACGCATCATCCTCCGTGGGTATCTTGAATTGAAGGAATTCGGGATCGGACAACCTCCACCAGGTGTTCGAACGCGCATGGGCCGGGAAGTCGTTTATGAGCGTACCTCCTGGCTGTGTGTCGGCCTTTACCTCGCCGGGAGCCATCATAAGAAATCCCGCGGCTATCATTGTGAACAGGATCGATACCGCAATGATCTTTCTGCGGACCTCCCCCTTTGACATGCTGTCTTGTAACGATCCAGATAAATGACTTCTAACCATATGTTTTCCCCCAGATGTCGTCTCATTCTCACTCCCGATATATTTCGGGCGATCTCCGTTTAACTCTGTTCAAATAGACTTGAACCTATCTAATAATTGCGCCTCGTTATTAATGAAAACCGGGGATGTCCCATGGATATCCCATTACAAGAGGTCATCGTCGGCGACGTCCTCTATGCCGCCACCGGTCAATTGAAAATTGGCCGTTCCTCCCGAGGGCATTGACCTGTGCTTGATCAGGGTCGCCCGCCTCCGACCCCTCTCCCCCAACTTCTCCAGCCTCAGGATCGCCTTGCAGTTGTGGGCAAGGGAGTATCCGCCGATCGGCATAACCTCGCCTTCCGCGGACCCCCCGTAAACCTGCGTTGTGATGAGGATGGGGATATCCTGCTTCCTGGCGATGCCCATCAGGTCCATCAGGACCTTGGCGATCTCCCTACGGTTCTCCTCGAACCTCTTGGTTCCCAGGTTCAATCTGTAGAATATCGTGGCGCTGTCCACAACGACCAGGCCGATATGAAGGTCCTTGGACGCCAGCTTGACGGTGTTGGTTATGGACTCCTGGAGCTGATCGCTGTTCATGGATTGAAAGAAAAGGACCTCACGGGAGATCCGCTTGTGATCCTCATCCCCGCCGCATATCTGGACGAAGCGCTCCATGGAGACGCCCTCTGTATCGACATAGATCACCTTGTGGCCGGAGAGGACGACGTTCCTTGTCAGCTGAAGGCAGATGTTGGTCTTGCCCGACCCTCCTTCCCCGAAGAGCTGTGTGATCGCGGAGCTCTCGATCCCGCCGCCGATAAGGTCGTCCAGGGAGGAGCATCCGATGGAAACGCGGGACAGGCCTATCCACCCCCGGCGATCACTTCCTTCAGGACCTCTTTCGCCCTGTGGGACCTGGATGAGTCCAGGTAGAGGAAACCGTCGATCCTCGAGGCGGCCTCGATACCGGGGTCCCACTCGTCGGTGACCAGAACACCGATGGCGTCGGACCTGTGTTTCAGAACCCTGGTGAAGGAGTCCAGATCGGCCCCCTCGACGAGGTACTTGAAGAAAACGGCCGGCCTTGACAGGTTGATCAGAAAGACCTGGTGGGCATCATGTCTGGAGAACTTCACGTCCTCCCTGTAGCCCATGGCTGACATCTGTTTGACGAAATCCCTCATGACCCCTGTGGGGCCCAGGTCCTTCAGGGGTGCGTCCCCCGTCCGTCTGGATGGGAAGGCCATTGACGGCCTCTTGGGGCTGGGAGCCTCGTTCGAGGGCATTATGGACGCATCCATCTTCTGATGTTCGTCCTGGTCCCTGGCAAGTTTGGGCCCCTCTCTCAATTTTGAAAGGGACCCATCCACCAGCTTCTCGAACTCCATCCTGCTCATCTTCCTGTATCCATCGTCGAATATAAGATAGATGAGCTTTCCCTCCTGGGGGAGGTGAACCCTTAAAAGGTCCAGCCCCACCACCGAATCGGACCGGTTTATTGAGCCTTCCACCCGGATCGCCGCCCTGTAAAGGTCGAGGATATCGTTCTCGGTGGTGAACACTATCGGGTCGCCCCCTTTTTCCATCTTGGCCCTGAGCTCTCCTATCAGCTTCAGGTCATCCGCCTTCTTCAGCTCCAATTTGGGGCTTATCACCGACGTGGGCGTCATCTCGTATGACCTGTCGGAGACCGTCACGATCAGGTCCACCCCCGTGAGCGATTTCGATGAGAGGAATTCGGAGAGATACTCCAGGGAGTTCAGCATATCCACCCCTTCGCCGGGCACCCTGAACGCTATCGCAGTGGTCCCCCCCTCCTCTATCCGGCTGTAAGCATAATCGTCCATCTTGGCCCTGAGACGGAATATCATCTCTTGGGAGATACTTCCCGGTTCCACCTGTACGGTCATGTCCCTTGCTCACCTTCGCCACGTACATTCTTACGGGCATAGAAAAACCTTTGGAGGGAGAGGGAGGTCCCCGTTTGTTGGGATTTGAGGGATAGTTTTAAACATTCCTTTTTTGTACACCCTATCATGGACCCGTCCCAGGAATACTCCGATTCCTTCAAAAAAGCTGTTACGGATGTATTTGCCCGGTTGGGCATAACAGTCGATCCCGTCATAGAGGCGCCGAGGTCCGGGGAGGCCGATCGATGTCTCGTATGCTTTCCTCTCGCCAGGGAGCTTGGAGGAAGGCCCGATGAGATCTCGAAGATGATCCAAAAGGAGATCGTGGTGGATCCGAGGTGGTCCCTCTTCACCCAGGGCGGCTATCTGAACTGCGTATTCGACGATGGACAGTACGTTCGGGATTGTGCATCCCACCTCTGGGGGCTCGGGGAGGAGATCATCGGGGATAAAAAGGAGGGCG
>JAUVCY010000284.1 GCA_030595585.1 Thermoplasmatota archaeon | reverse complement strand
TCCCATCGTCCTGATATCCAGGCCCGATCCAGAGGCCATGGCCGGCCTGGACGGCAGAAGGTCCACGGGCTCTCCATCGCCTATCAACCTGCCGACCTCGTCCTTGGAGAGGGCCATCTGGATCTGGATCGGACCCTCCTCGGTATCGTAACTGCCCTCAAGGTCGAGCTCCAGAGACGTGGGCCACGGGACGCCATCCGTTAACTGTAACGTATACGTTATCCTGATGTCCCTTCCCGTCAGAACGACGGCCTCAATGTTCACCAGGCTCTCGATGGGGGTCTTGACCAGCTCCGTCACAGACCATTCGACCCGCGCGCCCTCAATGGACAGGGCCGCCTCATCGACGTTCATAGAAAGCATGAACGAGCCCGAGTCACCATCCGAAAAGGTCCTGTTCGTATCAAGCAGCCCTGTCCAGATGATATCCTCCCAGGGCTCGGAATAGATGAAACTGGTCACCTCTACCTCCGAATCCATGGAAGGTCCCAGCTTGGATGGGTCGAATGAAAGCGATGTGCCGCGGAGCTGTCTGATGAAAACGCCGTCCGGCCCCCTCTCGATCGACCCCTTCTGGTCAATACCCCCTTCGTATGTCAGCTCCTGTCCATTGGATGGGACATACGACATGATGTGTATACCCGTCAGGTCCCTCTCAACGGAGGAAGCGGTCCATTTCCGTACCTGCTCTCCATCCAGCAGGTAGAGTCCCGAATCGGTGCCATCCCCAGTCGTCCTGATAAGGTTCAGCCCAAGGGAGTGATCGTACGTGCAGGTGTCCCCATCTCCGGGAAAGGGTACCTCTATCGAATTCGAAACGGGCAGGCCACCGGGGCCTGGATCGGTGATCCTGTCCATATCAACGGGAAAGCCTCCTTCCCAAAAGGCCACGCCCGCATTGACCACAATGGCCGAGAAGATGATTGCGTAGATCGCTTTCCTTAATGCCAAGTCATTTCCCTCGTTTATTTTTATCATTCTCCGAAGATGGACGCCAGCTCCGATCCCTTTATCTCGGTCACATATAGAAGCTGACCTGAATTTGCATCCGCCGCCGCAGAGTAGGTGCTTCCCCCGGTCCAGACCTCTCCCGCCTTGACCTCATATGCGTTGTCAGATGTGGGCATCGAGAGGCCCGTCAGCTGCTGGATCAACATCATGCCGGGGTTATTATCCGAATTGATGCCCAGTACGGTGTACTTGAATTGAATATCCTTCTTGAGGTTATTGTTCTTGAACGCCATCGCCTTGATCTCATCGTCCACCCTGAATATCTTCTCGGCATGGGTGGTCGTAAGCAGTCTGGTCCCCATCTTCAGGTCCGATTCGCTCATTGCACCACGCGTGAGCCCATGGCGGTCGTCACCCTCGTCCTTGAAAATGTATATGGATTCAACCGTGTTTCCCTGGATGTCCGTCTCTATCGACCTGGCGATATTTATCCGGTATGACCACTTGGGCCGTTCACCGAAGTCCCGGTAGTATTGATAGAACTCTTCGGAGGTGGTGACGTAGGCATACGATAGGTTCCAGAACTGGGTGGTGTTCGTCCCCAGTAGATCGATATCTGTCTTGTTGAAAACGGCCGAGTCCACAAGGACCGTTCCCCTGCGGTCAAATTCGTCAAGAAATTCCGACAGGCCCTCCGACCTCTCCTCGGCAAAGCTCATTGCACCACCAAGGGTGAAGCCGGCAAAGGATGAATATTCCACTTCAGTACCATCGCTGGGGGCCCTCAACCAAGACTCGTATTGGCCCGCGGGATGTTCCTCAAAGTACTCATTGTGACCTTTTGTCGACCCCCAGGGTATCGCCTCGGTGCCGATGCCAAGGGAGGAGTCGCTCTTCAGCTCCCTGGTGGTCTCGAGTATGATATAGAATGCGCCCTCTTCGTCCTCAAAGGAGGTGTTGGTCCTGGTGAACCCCTTAAGCGGAAAAGGTGAATCGCCGCTGATATAGAAGATCCTCTTGAACGACAGGAGATCCCAGAAGCTGGAGGTCACGTTGATCTTCATCGTGTCCCTGCCGTTAAGCTCGTACGCCCCCTCCACCTTCCAGTCGTACTTCTGGAAATATAAGTCCCCGCCCTCTCCGTCGCTGAGGGCGTCCGGTTCGAAAGTGCCCTCTGAGCCGAGGGTGAGGGTCTGGCCATCAGCATATATCGCATCGTCCAGTGACTCGGTGGGATCGGCTGAGGGGTCGCTGTAGGTCCTCAGATCCGCGACGTATTCCACATCCAGGGTTTTCTCTCCCCACTGCCCTCCAAGTCCCTCAATTGCAATGGATCCCGCATTGTGGGACATGATCTGATGTTCATCGAAGAGGTTGTTGAACTCGCTCCTGGCGATATCGAGGTTTCCTGGTATGGTAATGGTATCCTTTTCCGAGCCTGACATCGTGAGATCGAAATGGGCCCTGGTATCATAGGCCATCTTAACGCTGTTGTGGGATACCTGAAATCCGTCGGTAATATCGGTGATCTCGTCAACGTACTGTAGGAGCTCACCCTCGCCCTTGAAAGTGTATTTCTCCCACTCCCCCGAGGTCTTGTTCTCCCAGTACATCTCCGCAAAAAGGCCGTAATCATAGGTTACCTGATCTCCAATTCGAATATCTGGGACCACCAGTTCAACTATATTCGATACGGGATTCTCATCCTCCGGACCATCCCCACTGTCATCCGTTCCCGGCGACGTTATATTGGTGTTGTTCTGGTATATTCCGATCCCCACGTTGGACATAAGTGCTAGGGCTATTACTATCATGGCAATACGTCTCATGGTGACCTACCTCGATCTACGACTCCAATATACCTAGAAAGCAACACTAGTTAGCATCCTGGATATATATTTTTTTGCCCAATTTATACGGAATTGTTTTCATACCCTTGTGGAGAGGGGAACATTTGGCCGCTGCCCTGATATATCAATCGCAAAAGATATTATAGGGGTATTTTCTCCTTATCCACAGGAAAGGTGTTTAAGATGGTTGATAGGGATTTTGAACTTGCGATAGTTGGTGGAGGGCCTGCTGCGTTCGCAGCGGGTATATATGCGGGCAGGTCCGGCGTAAAGGCGGCCATCCTTGAGAAGATGATGCCGGGGGGACAGATGGCGCTTTCATATCTCATCGAGAACTGGCCGGGGGAGAAGGAGAT
>JAUVCY010000108.1 GCA_030595585.1 Thermoplasmatota archaeon | reverse complement strand
CTGTGTGAGAAGCGTTAGGTTCTCTGTGCTGTTTCCCCTGTAGATCGCATAGTTCAACAGGGTTATTCCACCGTCATCCAGGGGCTGTTTCCATTCCAGCAAGAACTCTTGATCCACCTCGGAAATGGTGAGGTTACCCGGTGCGGAAGGGGTCGTAGTGTTGCTCACCTTGTATGCGTACATGAGCTCGGTATTATTTCTATGGATGAAGCCAAGATGAGGGCGGTCCTTGGAGTCCAGTTCCAGTGAACAGAAAGGTCCCATGTTGCCAGCGTAGTTGCCTCCGTTGATCAGCGCCTCTTTCTCCCAGGCCGTACCATTCCATCTCACATAGTTTACGTAATCGCCCTGCCCGTTCTCATCCTGATATGCGATATGTGGGTATCCATCTGAGTCGAGAGCAAGGGATGAATGCTGACCGTTATACTGCTCATCATCGACGGTTTCAATGTTCCAGGTGGATCCATTCCAGCTCGCATAATATAACTTGTATCCATAGTAGGATATGTGGATATTGTCATCATCATCTATGGCCATGCTCGGTTGGAATCCGCTGTGAGCGGGATCGACAATTTGAATATCCCAACCCGTTCCATTCCGAACGGCCAGTTTGAGGTCTCCATTGTTCCAGTCGCGATATGCAATATGTGGCACGCCAGTCGAGTTGATCCTAATGCTTGTGCCTGCTCCCACCCTGTACGTATCGACTGTTTCGACATTGAACTGTCTGCCGTTCCAGATCGCGTATTTCAGGTCGGTGTTGGTAGAATCATGGTATGAGATATGTGGTTGATCCGAGCTGTCAAGGGCAATGGAGCAGAATTTGCCAACCTCTCCCGAGGAATCCACCGTCCTCACCTCCCAATCCGTTCCGTTCCAATTGGCGAAAAGAAGGTCTTTATTCGTGTAGTCATGATATGCGAAATTTGGCATATCGTTGGAGTCGAGTGCCATATCATGTCCGTCCCATATGTAGGTGTCATTATCGATGGTCTGGGTGGACCAGTGGTCAATCTCCCATTTGCTGTATTTCAGCTTGTCGGAGAAATATCCCACAGATACAGTATCGTTCTTATCGAGCTCCAGTGATACGTGGGTTGCGGATACCGGTTCGACTGCATCCGTGTACCATCCCTTACTCTGATCTATAATGAACTCTTTTGTAAAATTAAAGACATAGCTCCATGGCCCATATTCCAACCTCATCTTATTGTGGCTCCCAGTCCTGACATCAAGAGGAACTGTCCAGTTGTAGGTCCCCAGGCTGGCGTTGACTCCGCTTGCTATGACGGTCTGATGCTGGTCGAACCAGAACAGGTCGAGGTTCACCGTGCTTCCATTGACCAGGTTCTCCGACGTCCAGTTGATGGAATAGGTCTGACCCTTTGTCCAGGTGGCCCCTTTGATCGGAGTGGTCAGGTTAACCCTCTCGTACGTCTTCCTGAAGAGGCAGATGCCCAGCCCCATGATCCTCTGAGCAGTGAGAGGAACTCCCCTCCTGTCGAGCAATATGGGTGATTTTAATTGTCCGTCATCATCGTAGATCACCTCTCTTGACCAGTTTGTGCCATTCCAATGGCTGTAGAGGATCTTCTGGTCGGTTACGTTTGTGAATATGATGTGGGAGTGGTCGTCCTCATCCACAATAAGAGATGGATATTTTCCGGTATTGCCAGAGGACTCAAGTGTTGATATGTTCCAGATGGAACCGTTGTAATATGCATATTTCAGATCATCGTTCGCATCATCGTAGTATGCGATATGTGGGCGATCGTTGCTATCGAGTGAGATGCTTGAATAGGTGCCTATCTGTGAACCTGAGTCCACCAGTGTTCTACTCCATGTGGTCCCGTTCCAGTATGCGTAGCCCAGCCCGGAAGGCGAATAGCCATCCCGATATGATACATGAAGATCATTATTGGCCGAGATAGCTAGCGATGAATCAAAGCCCACGTAATTATCAACATCGGAACGGTCCCATCCCGTCCCGTTCCATCTTGCCAATCGGATGCTGCTGGCCCCATGAGACCGGTAATAGGAGATGATAGGCCTCTCCTGTGAATCCAGAACTATATTTGGATATTGTCCTGAATCTCCATCCGATTCGACAATGCTGATATCCCATCCCGTCCCGTTCCTTCTGGCCAATTTCAGATTGTCAAAGTGCCCATCGTAGTATGCGATATATGGGTCCCCACTGGAATCCAGGACAAGTGAGGAGTGGCTTCCGATGACATTTGTGGATATCTCCACATCCTCGGAGATCCATTCGTTGTCTACCCGTTTCGCGTAAACAAGATAGTTAATGTAATAGCTGCCAATATAGTTATAGATAGATCTCAGATATGTGACATGAAGGCCTCCCTGCGCATCCATTGCGAACCCGATCTTGTTGCCGGAACCAAACCCAATGTCCTCACGGCCCCACCAGCCGCCGCTCGAGTTCTGTATTGTGTTGAACTCTCCCGGCATCATGTTCTCTATCTCATCGGATGAGATCTGATCCTCATTGGCCCCTACTACTTCTTCGTCGTTGATCAGGATGAATGTTGAGGAGATCATTAACAATACAAATGCGATACTAAGGAATCTGCTACCCTTTTTACTCATAAGCTTTCCCTCCCAAAGGAATCCAAATAATTGGCTTTTAAGGAATTACCACTTATAAATAATATTTCTAAAAATAATGAGATAAACCTCTAAACATCAGGCAGGACCTCTCTGCAAGTGGTATTTTTATCATGGGAGCAGTTTATATCCATGATCGTTAGTGGGGCCCCATGGTCGTCGAGGTGCTGCCCGGGATATTTCGAATAGAGGTGCCCCTGCCAAAGAACCCCCTCCGTTCGGTCAATTCCTATGTTGTTCTCGGCGATGAGAGGAACCTGATCATAGACACGGCAATGAACAGGGAGGAGTGCCGGGAGGTGCTGGATAAAGGCCTTGCAGAGATCGGCCTGGACCTCTCCAGGACCGATATATTCCTTACACATTATCATGCGGACCACATGGGATTGGCCCCCCATGTGTCCACTCCCGCCTCGAAGATATTCATGAGCAGGGAGGACTCCGCGGTGATCTCGGAGAAGGAGTACTGGAGGGATATGCTGAAATACGCCCTTCTGAACGGCTTTCCACCGGTGGACCCTCAGGAGGCCATCAGGAAGCATCCCGGATATCGATACGGACCTCTCGAGAAGATGGATATCACACATCTGAAGGACGGGGACCGCCTGGAAGTGGGGAGGTACAACCTCAAATGCGTGATCACTCCCGGCCACACGGTGGGCCACAGCTGTCTGTACGAGCCTGATGAAAAGCTCCTTTTCTCCGGTGACCACATCCTCGGGGACATCACCCCGAACATCTCCCTCTGGTCGGAGAAAGGAGACCCCCTCGGGGATTACCTTGAAAGCCTGGACAGGGTGGCTGAGATGGAGATAGACCTGACGCTCCCCGGCCACAGGACCCGGATCAGAAATGCGGGTAAGAGGATCGCCGAGCTGAAGGATCACCACCGGGAGAGGGCGAGGGAGATCGAGGTCCTACTGGAGGAGGGGGAGATGAACGGTTTCACTGTGGCGTCCAGGATGACCTGGGACATGACATACGATTCGTTCGATGATTTTCCCCTCATGCAGAAGTGGTTCGCCCTTGGCGAGGCGATCGCCCATCTCCGCTATCTTGAAACTGGTAAGAGGATATCCTCGAAGCGGGTGCCCGGCCAGATCTTCTATCAGCTGTGAATATTATAGGTATAACAGATGACCATCCTTTTATAGGACCGATTTTCATATCATCCTCACAACGGGAGCGGATATGATTGAGAACGGTCAATGTGATATCGATACTTCTTATGCTGATACTTTCTTCGATGGTACTGAACGGTGCCTCTGAAGAGACAGGAACAAGAGCCCTTGGAAACACCGATTGGCCCATGTTCCGCGGGGACGAACAACATACCGGCCTGAGCCCCTATTCCACAGAGGGCAACCCGGGCAGGTTGAACTGGAGCTTCGACACGGATGGACGGATCCGGACCTCACCCGTTATCGATGCTGACGGCAACCTCTACTTTTCATCGGACGACGGTTACTTCTACTCCATCGATACGGATGGTAACCTGAGGTGGAGATACAATATCGGCAACTTCAAGGGGTCGGGCGTCAACGATCTGTACGATTCCACCCCGCTTGTGGACTCCGATGGGAACGTCTACGTTGGTTCCGACAGCAGTTTTCTGTACTCTTTCACCAATGCCGGTGCATCTCGATGGAGCACACCCGTAGATGCGATGGGGGAGCTCAGGTCCTCACCGGTCATGGATGAGAACGGCATCATCTATATCGGCTCCCAGGAAC
Organism: Thermoplasmatota archaeon; assembly: GCA_030595585.1. Classification (GTDB taxonomy): domain Archaea; phylum Thermoplasmatota; class Penumbrarchaeia; order Penumbrarchaeales; family Penumbrarchaeaceae; genus JAGLEG01. The sequence continues at coordinate 2,158 of JAUVCY010000108.1, read as the reverse complement.
AGAGGGGAGTTGGAAGCATGTACGCCTACTATTCGAGCAATGGGACCCACCTATGGAGATACCAGACCCAGAGCTATGCCGTGATCTCCTCCCCTGCCCTTGACCTCGATGGGAACGTGGTCTTCGGCACAACCGGTAACATGCTCATATGCCTCTATCCAAATGGGACGCTCAACTGGAAGACAAGCCTGAAAGGATCGGTCACTTCCTCCCCCTCGATCGACTCATCCGGAAACATATACGTCGGAAGCTACTCACTCCAGGGAGGTATAGGAATTCTCTGGTCCCTGGACGGCTCCGGTGCGCACAGATGGTCATATTCGAACTCGGCTAGTCCCATCTACTCCTCTCCTGCCATTGGGCCGGACGGGACCATATACGTCGGCTGTGATGACAATGCCCTCTATGCGGTCGACGGTACCCGCGGGACGCTCGACTGGTCCTTTCTCACGGGAGGCAAGATAATATCCTCTCCCGCCGTGGATTCCGACGGTGTTATATACGTCGGAAGTGAGGACACCTACCTCTACTCCATCAACCCGGACGGGAATCTCAGATGGAAATACAAGACCGGAGGGATGATCCACTCCTCCCCTGCCATAGGTTCTGACGGAAGGGTCTACGTGGGCTCGGACGACGGTAATCTCTATTCCCTCTTCAAGGGAGCGTCCGATGCCCCCCGTAATTTCCTGGCCATGGGGGGCGATTCACATGTCAACCTCACCTGGTTGGCACCCCTCGAAGATGGAGGATCTCCTGTGACTGGATACAACATCTACAGAGCCGAGGAAGGGGGCGTTCCTGAGAGGATCCTGTCGGGCCATGTGGGTGTATCGTACAAGGATGATACGGCCGAGAACGGTATCACCTACGATTACCGCCTTTCCGCAGTGAACCTCCTGGGCGAATCGAATATGACTGCCCTGGTGACCGTCACGCCGATGAGGGTGCCCTATCCCATCACAGACCTCTCGATAAGGAACGGATCTGGCTTTATTGAGCTCTCGTGGGAACTTCCATTGGATGATGGCGGTTCTCCCCTGACCAAGATAGTTATTCTCAGGGGGGGCGATCCCACCTCACTGGAGGAGGTCGCATGGATAGATCCAGAACAGACCTCATACAACGATACCGATGTGGTAAATGGCGATACGTACTATTACAGCGTCTTCGCCGAGAATTTAAAGGGACGTTCCATTGGAAGTCAGATCCTATCTGGTCTGCCAATGGGGGTGCCGACCGCACCGTTGGGCCTTGTGGCATCTGCCTACGATGGTTACGTTCTCCTCTCGTGGAGTGAGCCTGCTGATATGAAGGGCTCCCCTTTGATAGGGTACCAGGTGTTCTGGGGCCCGATCGAGGGTTCCGAGATCCTGTTAAATGAGACCATAGAGCGGCAATACAACCATTCGGATGCTGAGAACGGCGTGGAGCATCACTACTACGTACTGGCACTGAACGGCGTGGGAGCGTCGCTCCCGTCAGGAAGTGTGATGGTAACGCCTCTCGGCGTCCCATCTTCACCAACGGATCTTCTTGTCTCACAGGTGGGTGGAGAGGTTCACATTACATGGAACGGGCCGGAGGACGACGGAGGAAGCCCGATCTCATCCTTTCGAATATTCAGGTCGGTGAAGGGCGGGGAGTTCGAACTGATGGTATCCATCCCCGCGGACCAGGGGTTGGAATATAACGATGCCGGGGTGAGCGACCCCAATACCTACGGATACCGCATCTACGCGGTTAACTCGGTGGGTCAGTCTCATAACTTCGTTGAGGCTTTGATCCAGGTCAAGGGGGTTCCAGACACTCCTGTCAACCTCACGGCGGTTTCCGGGGACGGTTATGTCCTTCTCACGTGGGAGGGGCCGGAATACGATGGGCTATCGCCGATAACATCATTTGCGATCTGGCGCGAGGACGACGCCGCGCCCTTCTCCATCGGCGAGGTTGGGCCGGACATTTTCGAATATAATGATACCACGACCTTCAATGGCGGGACCTATCAATATTTTGTCCTGGCCTTGAATGAGATCGGGGAATCAGGAAGGAGTGACAGGGTCCAGGGCAAGCCCATGAAGGTCATCGTCCCTCCCTCACCTCCCAAAGCCCTCACGGCATCCCTGAGTGGAGGTGCGATCGATCTGACATGGGAAGG
>JAUVCY010000166.1 GCA_030595585.1 Thermoplasmatota archaeon | reverse complement strand
TATGACTGGGACGGGGACAACGACGGGAAGTTCGGGGAGTACAACGTCGATGGGATCGACCTCACCGCCGAGGTCTACGTGGGCCGGCTGTCGGCCACCTCCACAACCCAGATGGGCACCCTCGTTGACAATATTCTCGATTACGAGAGGGACCCGCCCACAGGGGGATGGTTCAACCGCTCCGTCCTGGCCGGGGCATATTCGAACTACGATGATGATGACGCCCCCAACACGGAATGGAACGATACCACCGACGAGGCTGACCTGAAGGAGGCCATAAGGCTTGATTTCATGGACAACGGCACCAAGATCAACTACACCCTGTACGAGCAGGGAGGAATATGGCCATCTCAGCAGTCCTGCAACGCCTCCCTCACCACGAGCAACGTGATATCCGCAATAAATAGCGGCGCCTCCATGGTGAACCTCGCCGGACACGGCAGCTACCTGGGCATATACCGTAGGATATGGAACTCGGACAGCGATGGCGACGGGCTGTGTGATGTCGGGGAGTACTCCTCCACACCTTTCTACACGACCTCCGCTTCCCAATCCAACGGTGGAATGAAACCCCTTTTCTACAACGATGCGTGCAACAACGGGGAGTTCGACAGGCAGACGAACTGCCTTACGGAGGACATACTGCGGGACGTGGGCATAGGAGCGATAGGAGCCTCCAGGGTCAGCTGGTACAGCGTCCACTGGTCCAAGGGAACGGACGGGGGCGGGGCGAACCAGGGACACGATTACAGGTTCTGGGAGCAGATGCTCGACGAGGGACACTACCACCCCGGAAAGGCACTGTACAAGTCCAAATCGGACTACATCAGCGATCGGTCCCTATCCACGGGCGTGTGGAAGAACCTCCTCCAGTACAACCTCATGGGAGACCCGGAGGTCCCAATATGGAACCAGGTGCCGGGAAACCTGAACGTATCCTATCCCACTCCTCTTGCGTCTCCGGGAAGCCCCACCTTCACGGTCAAGGATGGCTCGGGGAACCCCGTTTCCGGCGCGAGGGTCTGCATGATGAACGGGTCCAACTTCTTCGGTGTGGCCACGACCGACGGGAACGGCCAGTGCCAGATCACCCTTCCCTCCGTTCTACAGTATATGAACCTCACGGTGACAATGTACAACTTCCTCCCATACGAGGAGGAGGTAATGGTCGGTGTGGACGTCATAAGGCCGGAGATACTCTCAGTTCTCGTGGGCGGGAACCTATCCACGGGAGACGCTTTCGGCATATCCGCCGTCGCAAGTGACAACGTCGGCGTTTCGGGAGCATACCTGGAGTACAACTGGAGCTCCTCTTCACCCTCCTCCTCGTACAACACCACCATGGCGGAGATCGGGTCCGACACCTTCTATTTCACCTCATCACACCCACTTGACTCCCTGGACCCGATATGGTACAGGGTCCACATCCACGATGAGGCGGGAAACTGGAACCAGACCTCCTGGGCGCAAACGGCCATCGTCGATAACGACACGGTCATATTCGGGCAGGATGGCTCACAGCTGGAGGCTACAACGAGTGATCCCTATACGTTCCAGGTGAACATCTCGGACAACATTGGAGTGAGCGAGGGTGCCGTCGAATACTGGTATGGAACGGGAGCCTCCTTCAATATATCACTGGCCGGGGGGCCGACCTCATTCACGGCCGGCATCATCATCCCCTGGAACTCCACCGATATGCTCCACTACATTTTCCGCTCCTGCGACGGTGCAGGAAACTGGAACAGCTCGACACAGGGAAATGTGGACGTAACAGATGACGATAAGCCCTCCCTTGACCTGGACCGGACGCCGTCCATCGGGACCACAGGGGACCCTTTCTCCTTCAACGTGACCGCATCGGATAACATAGCCGTGGGCTCCATAAGGATAGAGTACTGGTTTGGAGGCGCACCCCACGAGAACAGGACCTCTGTAGGGGCAGGGCAATTCATCTACACCATGGGCCTTCCCGACGATTCGGTGGAACCGCTTCACTATCTCCTGCAGATAGTGGACTCCTCGGGGAACGACATATCAACGGTTCAAAAGGATGTGATGATCGTGGATGACGACCTGCCCGAGCTCATGGAAGATCACGCCGGGCCCGATCCCACGACGGGGGACCCGTTCACGTTGATGATCTCGGCCAGCGATAACATCGAGGTGTCGAACGTGGTGTTCAACTGGATGATCGACGGGGGGGATTGGGAATACGGAGATGGATCGTATGATGGGGTGAACGACACGTGGGGCATTACCATCGATATCCCGTATAATTCGATCGGGACGCTTGAATCCATCGTCCAGATATCTGACGATGAGGGAAATACGTTGACATACCGCATCCTCAACCGCACCGTTGTAGATGACGACCTTCCCGCCTTCATCTCCGATGAGAGCGACCCCTCCGCAACCACAGGGGACGGATACACGTTCAGATGTTCCCTTGAGGACAACATCGACATACTCAACGCCAGCGTCAGCTACGGGCTGAGGGGAGAGGACCACGAGGTGACCATGGAACGGGTAGGCCAGGGAACCCTGTTCTGGGCGTCGATCGTTATCCCCTCCGACGTCTCGGGTACCCTCGATCACAGGTTCGTGTTCGAGGATACATCTGGAAATGTCAACTCATCTGTTATGTTCAACGTGAGCATACTGGATGACGACCTGCCCACCCTGGGGGAGATGATATACGCCGAAGTGCCGACCACGGGCGATCCCTTCGAGGTGAGCGTCACGGCCGAAGACCTCGTATCCATGTCGGGAGTGGAACTGGAATTCATCCTTCCTGGAGAGCTCGTATCGAGTACGATCCCCATGTCGAGGTCGTCGGGCATATATTCGGCGATGATAGGGGTCCCCCTGAACAGGACCGGGGACCTCTCCTTCAGGGCGATCGCCCGGGATGGGGCCGACAACCTGAACAGGAGCGATATGGTGACCCTGCAGGTCGTTGACAACGACTCTCCAACCCTTATAACCGATGATATCCCGTCAGAGGGCACCACCGGAGATATCCTCCACTTCACATTCACAGGTGAGGATAACATCGCCATCACATCCGCGCTGTTCCTGATGTTCATGCCAGGGGGAAATATCACCGCAGAGGTCCAGGGATCGGATGGGGCCTTCTCCGGGCACCTCGCCCTGAGGCCTGACATCGATGGTAAGCACCCGTACCTGTTATTGCTGGAAGATGAGGCGGGCAATGATATCGCCCACCACGGCAATATCACGATCCGGGACAACGATCCCCCCTCCATCTCCATCGGCCCCCTTCCGGAGGATCTCGACCTGGAAGAGGAGATATGGCTGGATGTGGCCGCCGTGGATAACATCGGCCTTCATGAGGTGAAGCTCTTCGCATCAAAAGGCGATGCGAACCTCACAATGACCATCGGCGAGGATGGAAGGGCCCTTTTCGACCCGATCGGGGCGGGAAGGTGGACATTCTCCGCCCTGGCAGTGGACCAGGAGGGGAATGAACTCTGGACCACCGCCTCCATCCTCATTGTGGACAGCGTACCGCCGATCATAGAGGCCTTCGTTCCCCAGGAGGGTGCAACAGGGGGTGAGATCACCCTGAATGCCGTGGGATCATCGGACGATTCCGGCATCGATTCTTATGCCTGGAGCATCCTGGGGCCGGATGGAGAGGATAAGAAGATGGAGGGCGATACGGTGAACTTCGTCCCCTGGATCGAGGGAGAATACAATATCACATTGACGGTCACCGATAACGAGGGGAATTCGCAGGTGAGGTACTTCAGCGTAACCGCGATGCCTTCCGATGAGGAGGTGGTCGATGGCGAGGACCCGATCATGTTCTGGGGGGTGCTGGGAGGCATCCTCATCCTGTTGTTATTGATCGGCCTGGCCATATTCATCGTATTTAGGAAGAAAAAGGGCACGGGTGATGCCGGTGAGGAGGCCGGCTCCGCCATCATAATGGAGGATAACGATGGAGATGTGGATACGTCCGATCCCGAAGATGATGAAGACGAGGATATGGATTGGGATTGATCTATGTAAGCGGTGAGATAGAGCCAACTCCCCCGAATTACGATGGGGGCGGGGGTGGGGCCATCCTTGGCTTGCGGAACTGATCATCATTTATCTGGGCACCAGCATTGAGGTCGGTATCATTACCTGGCCCCCCTTCGCCGGTGGGGTAGTTGGAGGGCTCCGAAGTCGAGTAGACCTCACTGGACCTCTTGTAGTACGGATCTATCCTGATGCCGTCCGAGTGATCGGCTGGTCCCTGTGCCCCATAGGCCGTGTTCACATCGTTCCAGGTGGAGTGATACTCCGGGACGGGGGCGGGAACACTCTTCTTTCCACCCGCCAACCTCTTCAGGAGCATTATCAAACCCACAAGGATCAAGATGGCCGAGGTCGGACCCAGGACCATTGCTCCACAGCAAAGGCCCAGATCCACGTCCGATAATTCATCCTGTGTTATCTCGATGAAGATATCATTCAGCGTGTAACCATCCCGGGTCACAACGATGAAGCTGTAGCTTCCATCCGCACCGTCGATCGCTATCGTTTCGTCCATCGGGGTCGTCCGCGACACCTCTTCGATTGTCGAACCCCACCCATCCTTCACGATGAGGTTAATACCGATTTCCTGATCGGCACGCCCCCATATCCTCACATCCACGGTGGTCCTGAGGTCTCCCGAGGGCGCCGTCGCCTTGTATCCGCCATCCTGATCAAAGCCAAAATCATCCTGGGTCAGGATCACTTCCTCGGGTCCCACGAAGGCCGGGATAGAGATACCGATCGTAAGGATGATCAGCAGGCCTCCGATCACCAGCAATGTAACAGGGGCTCTTATCGATGCTGCCATTCTATATCCTCCTGGTCGGAATGGCCCTCCAGCTATTTATCGGATGGCTAAAAATGGTGAAAGAGAGATGGAAGTTGTCAAACATTTCTCTTTTTAATTTAGGTTTAAACATTACTTAGCTCTTAAAATAAAAAAAGCTCCTTCGGAGCAAACTAAGACAGTGAAGTGAGGTACCTCTCCTCA
>JAUVCY010000099.1 GCA_030595585.1 Thermoplasmatota archaeon | reverse complement strand
CACCAGCCCGCAGTTCTGACCCTCAGGGGTCTCATTCGGACATAGCCGACCCCACTGGGTCGGATGAAGGTCCCTCGCCTCGAAATGCGGCTGAGACCTCGTAAGGGGCGAGGTGATCCTCCTCAAATGTGATATCGTGGACATGTTGCAGGTCCGGTCCAGAAGCTGGGATACGCCGTCTCTTCCGCCCACCCAGTTGCCCGTGGCAAGGGCGTGAATTATCCTCTGGCTCAGTACGTCCGGCCTGATCGCCGAGGATATGCGAAGCTTCCTCTTTCTGGTGATGGTCCTCTCCAGCTGATATTTGAGGTCCTTCATCAGGGAGGTGAACGCGACCCGGAACAGGTCCTCCATCAGATCCCCGGCCAGGGATATCCTCTTGTTCGCATAGTGATCCTTGTCGTCCCTCTCGCGAAGCCCCAGCTTGAGCTCCATGACCGACCTTGCTATCCTTCCCAGATATATCGCTTTCTTGATCCTCTGGTCCCTGTGGTCACCAAGATGTGGAAGAAGGGACTTGTCAATTATGGACTCCACCTTCTTCTCCCTGAACTCCTTGGCCTGTCCCGTGGCGAACTTCTTCTCAAGGTAGTTGAGGGAATCCTCGGTGACGTAGACGCCGTATGCCTCGGAACACTCCTCAAGATTGGCGAATATCGTGTTGTTCATCCTCTCATCGGACACTATCGCCTTTGCGATATCCTCATCTGTGTCCATTCCCAGGGCCTTCATCAATATCATAAGTGGTATCTGAGCGGGAGCTGCGGGGACGGACACCATCAGCATCCCGTCCTTCTTCAGCTCCACGGAGGTGAGGGCCCTGAAGCCCTCCCTCTGCGAGAACACCTTGGCGACCGCCATGGGCGTACCGTACTTCTCCTCCCACTCCACCAGCACCCGGTTGGGTGACAGGTCCTCAAGGGATATCAGGGACCTCTCGGTCCCGTTGATGATGAAATATCCGCCGGGGTCCAATGGGTCCTCCCCAGCATCCTGCAGCCCCTTCTCGTACTGCTCCTGAGACAGGTTCCTCTCCTGGGACATCATCTCCGGGTAGAGGTTACATCTCTTTGACTTGATCATTATCGGGAGATCCCCTATCTTCACCTTCTCCGGCTCCCTGTCCATGCCGTTCTCGATTATCGTGAACTCAAGGGATATGGGGGCCGAATAGGTGAGGTCCCTGAGCCTTGCCTCCAATGGAGTGTGCTCGTGGGTGGCCCCATTGGCCTCCTTGACGATGGGGTTGCCGACCGTTATCCTTCCCAGCTTGACATCTATGCTCTCCTCATCGAGCTTGTCAACATCCAGGCGGATGAGCCCACGCTCGTTATCGACCTCTCCTATCCTGATCGAATCAATTATCCTCTGCATCCTGGACTTGGGATTATCGTGGGTAGGCAGAAAATCGTTGAACGACGCTAGCTGATGGTTGATTATGTTCCTGCTCCTGAAAAAGGCCTCTACAATATCTTTCAAAGTACCACCCCTGCTGAAAGCGAAAACTGTTTTATCTGTGCTCTTTGTGTCATTGTCCAAACCACCCCTTGATCAATATATCGGCTTGTCCTCTATCACGAGTCGATAATAGTGGTAGACACCTGCGGTCGGGCTTTCCCGGTCGATCCGTATCACATCGCCCAATTGGATCTGCTCCTTTCCCTCCTTCTTGTGCTGTTGGGACAGTGCCTTGACGCACGGGTCAATGATCAACATCTTGGGAAGCTGGGTCTTGATTATCTTGAATTTCTCCAGTATGGCTGCAGTCTCCTCCTCTGTCGCCAGGGAGTGGCGCGGCACCATATGGTTCTCAAACACATTGAATCTCGGCATCTGGGGGACCTCCGGGCATATCTTCTGGTAGTGGGGATTTCGCCAGATACGAGAACAAATTAGCGGGTCCGAGGGGATTCGAACCCCCGACCGTCCGGTTAAAAGCCGGACGCTCTTTCTAGGGAAGGCGGCAGCTATTATCCCACCGATCGTTCCTACCTAGCTAAGCTACGGACCCAAAATTTATCATTCCCACTACCTGACAAGTCCAGAACGAACCGCACATAAGCGATTTTATATTTAATAGTTTCTATAATTTTTGCCTCAATTCCACCCAATGGTGGGATTGACAGCACCCCGATCTGCGATGGCCCTTCCCATTGATACATCCCACCTCACATTGGCAAAAGTGTTATTAAGGTTCTTTTGCATGTATGCGTGTTCCCATATCTGACATATCCGAGGATTGAATGGAGAGGGTGTCATCTCTTCATTCGGGTTCAGGGGAAGGTGTTTCTGGAATTTTTTCGTTCAGATGTATCCGTCGAATTCTATTGATATACCGTCAATCCCAACTCCCCTCCCCTCCGTCACGATACCGACGATCCTTCCTCCTGCTGGCCCCAATATCTCGAGTGCCTTATCAGCATGTTCTGCTTCGACCACAATGGAGAAACCCATGCCCATGTTGAACGTCTGGTACATCTCCAGGTCGGCCACCGATCCCAGTACCTGAAGCATCTTGAACACCGGGGAGACATCAAGCGGCTCCCTGATACGGTATGCCCACCCTTCGTTCATTCGGGGTAGGTTCCTGAGGCCCCCACCAGTTATGTGGGCCATTCCGTGGATCGATCCACGGGGACAATTTGAAAGCATCTCCATGATCGATCTCACGTAGATCGCCGTTGGCTCCAGAAGCATTTCCCCCACGATAATCTCCGGGTTCTCACCAGCCCACGATTCGAACTCCGCCCTGGAGGCGGGGAACCGGTTCCCCCCCTTCCAGGCGTCCGCACCCAGGACCTCCGAGAGGGTCGACGTCAATGGGATGCCGCTATCCTTAAGGACCCTCCTGACCAGCGAGAAGCCGTTGGAATGTACGCCCGTTGAAGGAAGGCCAATGATAAGGTCGCCTTCCGTTACCTTCTCACCGGTGATCACGTCATCCTTACCGACGGCTCCAAGGCACGTTCCCGCCAGGTCCAGCCCGTTCACGATCTCCGGAAGCGTTGCGGTCTCCCCTCCGATTATGGTCAGGTTCGACTGCCTGGCGCCCTCGTTCAACCCGACGCCTATCTGTCCCAACAGCTCAGGCGAGGGGCTCTCGGTCGCTATGTAATCCACAAATGCCAACGGCTCGGCACCTATGCAGATCATGTCGTTGACGTTCATCGCCATGCAGTCGATCCCCACCGTATCCCATTTGTTCAGGCTCTCGGCGATCATCATCTTTGTCCCCACCCCATCAGTGCACATCGACAGGTATCTGTCGCCGATATCGATCAAACCGGTGAAATGTCCACCAATATCCACATGTCCTCCGAAACCTTCCCTCCGGAATGAGAGGGCCGATACCAGCGATCTGATCGAATCGCCCTCTTTCATTATATCCACGCCGGATCGTGCATAGGTCATGCCATCCTCATCGGTACCCTTCATTTCAATCACTCACCCTGTAAGTACGATACATCCTTTCTCGGTAACATATACGGTATGTTCGGTCTGGGCTACCATCCCCCCGGATATCTCCCTGAGGATGGGGAATGAATATATTGCCTGGGCTCTCAGAAGCCCGTTGGTGATCTTCTCACCTTTACTGAACTTCGAGGATATGGACCTCTCCGAGAATGGAAGGTGTGGAAAATTATCCATTATCATCTGCAGCGCACTGTTCTGGCTGTCCTTGAGATACTCCTTCTCCCTCACGAACTTGTATATGTTCGACCTCTTCCCGTTCACCACCTCACCCACACCAGTGGTGGCGAACGGCTCGATGGCAGCTATGATGCCGGCAGGAACGACGTCCGTACCCCTGTCGTCATAGCTGGGGACGGAAAGTCCAGCGTGGAGCTTGTATCTCTCAATGCTGTGACCTGTCAGGTTTATAATCGGCCTGAACCCCATGGAGTTCATGGTCCTCTCAACTATGGAGCCGATCCTTGAGAGTTTGATCCCACCCCTGATAACCTCGATCACCGCATCCAGCGATCGCTTCGATGCGTCGATGAGCGATGAGTACGTATTCGTCCCCACCTCCACCGTCCTGGCAGTATCTCCGATACATCCGTCGATATGGACGCCCACATCTATCTTGACCAGGTCCCCCTGTGAGAACCTGAGCCTGTCATTCGCCTTGGGCGTATAGTGGGCCGCGATATCGTTCACCGCGATATTCACCGGAAAGGCCACCATTCCACCGCTATCCCCAATGAACTCCTCCACCCCTTCCGCCACATCCAGGTAGGGTGTATCCTCCTCCACCATCCTGACGCCCAGATCGCGGGCGCGTCCTGCGATCTCGCCGGCCCGCTTCCAGTTGGACAGCTCCCGATCATCCATCGGTATCCCCCATCAGTTCATCAATATTTATCTTTCCCTTCCTCAGTACCATTGGCTCCCCCGAGGTGAGGTCTATTATCGTGGAGGGTAGGTCCGAGACGTGATCGTCGTCCTCCACCAGCAGGATGTCCGATATCTCAAGAAGACCTCTCATGTCATCCGACCTGAGCAGGGGTTTGGACCCGTGGCGGTTCACACTTGTGAGCGCAACGGGGCCAAATGATCCGCAAAGTGGAACAAAGATCGGATGGTCCACCACTCTAACGGCGACGGTTCCCCTCCTTGTAACGATATCGGAAAACCCCGGTTTCGCCACAAGGATGAATGTGACCGGCCCGGGAAGGACCCTCTTGATCAGGCTCATCTGCCCTCCGGTCACCTCCGAGATCCCCGCGATCATATCGATGGAGCCCACGGCGATCGGGAGGGTGACATCACGGGGGCGTCCCTTCAGCTCCAGTATCCTTTCAAGGGCCCTCTCATCGGATATCGGGGCCGCCAGGCCGTAAAGTGTGTCCGTCGGCAGGATGACCGGCATGCTCTCGGCAAATGCATCCCTGACAAGGGATAAGGTCAGATCGGGTCGTTCACTGCTCCAGGAGGTCATCATCAGCTGTCCCGGGTGATAATATCCCCAATATATATTTGAACCCCACCCCTTACTTCCGATCTATGAAGAGCAGGATATCACCATCTTTCAGCCTGGTCTCCTTGAGGTCGGCCATCGACAGCACCACATCCTTCCTCACCACACCCAACAGCTGGAGATCGGTGATCCTTGAGATCTTCTTTCCCACCTCATCCTGGTCCACCACCCTTTGATTGACGAACAATCCGGTCCTGGCGGTCATGATATCCTCAAGGAAATGCACCGCCTCGGGCTGGGAAAGCGCCGTGGCCATCAGCGATCCGCTGTTCACGGCCGGCGTGATGATCACCTCAACCCCACTTTTTTTAAGCAATTTGGTGTTCTCCAATTCGGTGACCTGGGATATCACCAGGAGGTCGGGATTGAGGTACTTCGCCGTTAGTACTATAAGGACATTGGTATCATCCCGCCCATCGGTCAGGATCATACTTGAGGCTTTGGCGATCTCGGCGCTGCGGAGGACATCCTCCCTGCTTGGATCACCCCTCAAGGAGATAAAACCCCCATCGGCCGCAGACTGCGCTGCCTCGTCCTCATTCGTGATGATCAATATCCTCTTCTTCTTCCAATCCTTCGCGATCAGCTCCTCGACCACGGTCCTTCCAGTGGTCGAGTAGCCGCAGACGATAACGTGGCCGGAGAGGCCCTTTTGCACGCTCTTCATGAGAATCGCTTCCTTGTATCTGTCGAACACCAGCTGATAGGCAGTGCCCACCAGAATGATCCATACCATCGCCCTGCCCAGGGTCAGAAATATCGTGTCGAACACCTTCGCCTCGTGGCTAACGGGGACGATGTCGCCGTAACCTGTGGTGGTGATGGATATTACCGTGAAATATACCGAATCGGCCAGGGTCAGGTTTCCCCTCCCCTCATCGCCGTTGTAAACGTACTGGTCCTCACCCGAGCTATTGTCCCTGAAGTACACCACGAGCGAGATGAGAATGACTATGGATAGTATCGCTCCCAGCCTGATCAAAATGGTCCTGATATCGGCCTTTCTCGTTCCGTACTTGAACGTCCCGCTCTCTCTGACCCTTTCCGATCTTCCCAGGTCCAACTCCCCCTTCAGGTTATCAAGGCTACCAAGCCCTACGGGCTCCACTATACGGCTGGGCCCATTTATGGTTATTGGACTACGGCTATTACATATCGTCCGGCCCGTTGTGCCAGGGATCATATCCGGGTGAGGAAATATCCACCGCAGGCTTGAAGGACGGGTCCCCGTAGCATGCGAAGAAGGTGACCTCGTACCAATCGACCTCACCCGTCGGCTCATAGGGTGTCGGGTCGTTGTTCGGTGGATATGCCATGTACCTGTTCTCCGACCACTGAAGGGCTTTTCCCGCCGTACCGTGTTCGTTCGGGTGGTCCAGGATACCATCCCATACGAACGCATACCACGCGTCGTTATGGTCCCACTGATGGTCCCCATCGCTCCACGGCAGGTACTCCGCCGGGATGGAGGTAAGGTCCTGTCCGATATTGGAGTAGCTGACCTCCGTGGCACCTATCAGGACGGCTGGCCCCGCCGAGAGATAGTTGAGCGTGAACAGGCGGTCGAAATCCACGTCGCTCCCCGGGTCCGTGCCCGGTCCGTGGCCGTAGATCTTTCCGTTGAGGCATGAGACGAAAAATGCTACCTGAGGGGGCACGTTCATCTGCGCGGCGGTATCGGAGCTGAGCTGATGCTCATCGCCGTTGGGCCCGTAGACCCTGATGCCGTACAGGGAGCCGTAATCGGATCCATGGCCCCTGTAGGCGACATATCCGGATCCCTCGCATATCTCCGAGATGTCGTTCTCCATGGAGTTGACCACGCCATCTGCGATCTGATTGCCA
>JAUVCY010000301.1 GCA_030595585.1 Thermoplasmatota archaeon | reverse complement strand
ATCATCGCTCCCGAGGAGATGCAGAAGACCTCAAGGAGGCCCAGGTCCTTCTTCACCTTCTTCACATTGTCCCCCCACGTCGTACTGGCCCGGAGATACAAAGGCCGTACTTCATGTTTTATTAGGGACTCGACAGTATATAATCTGTTCCCGCTCAGGAATGGCTTTTTCTGAGCGAATTCGGATAATTGTGCCATTCTGTAATTATTTCAAAACATATTTCCCACGATCCATCTTAAGGTCCACCAGGTTGAATGTTGGATATTGTTTTATATGTCCAGAATCATATCAAATGGTGAGAATATGAGGGGGACGACGATGACGAGAAACATTTCCTTGCTACTTCTGGCCATGTTGATCACCGTAACCCTGGCAGGAGTGCTGGAGGGGAATGTAGACGGCGACATTCCCCCCAGAACCTCCGGGACCCCCCAGTGGGCCATGCCGGGAGGGGGGCCTCAGAATTCCCATAACGTCTCCATGAACTACTCCGGCCTTGAACCGTATATCAAATGGGGCGCGGAACCGATCACACACAGTGACATGAGATGCGGCTCACCAGTCATTTCTGGAGATGGCCATATCTATTTCACCAGGGGACCGGAGCTGTTCAAGGTCGATCCGGAGGGGGAGATGACATGGTCTTTGGACCTCTCGATCGGAGAGGAGGCATGGAACCTCTCTGATCCGGCATTGGACAGGGATGGAAATATCATCGTATGGTACGGGAATGGTGACCTTTATTCCATTTCTCCTGAAGGAGATATTCTCTGGACAAGGATCACAGACCGGCTTGAATCAGATGGGATCGTTCATCCGGTTCCCGTGGATGATAAAATTTATTTTAACGGAGTTAACAGGCTCTATTCGTTCAACCTGACGGGAGATATCGATGAGGAGATCATCATCGAACCGGAATATCTTATCTACTACCCGGTCGTTGATATGAATGGCACGATATACGTGGTCACGATCGAGAACGATCTGATCGCATATCATGCCAACGGAACCCTGTTTTGGACCCTTTCCCTCTCCGGAAAAATAAACTCTCCCCCTACCGTAAGGGGTGATGGGAATATATATCTCAGCGAAAAAGTTGACCTTGGAATAAACCTTCACTGCATTTACCGGAATGGCACCAGGGCTTGGACCACCATCATTGACTATGGTGATATTGGCCATCGACCTGTCAGTGTGGACAGCCTGGGAAATGCTTATCTTGTTATCGAGTTCTGGGGTAAATCAGACAGGATGTACTGTGTGAACTCCTCCGGGTCCATCGTGTGGTCGAAGTCACTGGGGGGGCAGGTTGACAGGCCGGTATGGGTCTCCGATAACGGCACGGTCCTCATTCAGATGGAGAACAGCCTTCATTTGATCGAATATCCAGGTGTTCTCGTTCATGAATTACGAATAGCAACCAATCTTTCCGGCGTCGGTGGGATGGCATTCGACCATGATGGGAACATATACCTGGTCAGGGGCACCCTCTATTGTATTGGAATGATCGAGAGCTCACCTCCCTCTTTCATAGGCGGGAGGATCGAGGACCAGTTAGTGGACGAGGATGAGGGCCTGATAATGGACCTCTATCATCTATTCTCCGACGCGGGAGGCCTTGCATTCGAATATGAATGCGATAACACAGGTTTCAATGTCACAATTTACGATGACCTGATCCTTTTCACGTTCCCGGCGAACTACTCCGGACAGGGAAACGCCAGGATAAAGGCCATCAGCAGCGGTGATGACGGGGAGTTCGGCACCACAGACGATACCTTCGCATGGACCAACTGGTTTGAGATAACGGTTCTTCCCGTGAACGATCCACCACTTCTGGTGGAGATGGAATTCCCCGGAGCGGATGAAGGGGCAATGTACCATCACGATCTCCAGATCCTGGACAACGACTCGGATGTCGACTTCACAACTGTGAGGATCGAGGGGGCAGACTGGCTGTACGCGAAAGGGCACGCCCTGGAGGGCATCCCGCCCAGGAACGACATCCGATCGGACAGCTTCGACCTGTTGCTGATCGACGAACATGGAGGGGTCAGCCGGTACACGGAACTGAACATCGATATTCTGGATGTCAACGACCCCCCCTACCTCGAGGACAGGGATCCGAGTATCTCATTCCTCGAGGATACCAGCAGAAGGGTCGATGTTGGAACCACCTGGTATGAGGATATTACGTTCGGTGATCCGGAGTACGATACGCTCACCTTCACGGTAACGGCGGGAGCTCATCTGACCATAGAGTACCTTCATTCTCCTTCCAACGGCATCGATTTCATCGTGGAGAGCGACGAGGATTGGTATGGGTTTTCAAATGTCACCTTGACCGCTTCAGATGGAGAGTATACCATCACCGTTGTGATCCCCGTGGAGGTGACAGGCAGAAGAGATCCCCTGAGGGACCTCGTAATTATTCCCGACATACCCCTGGAGGAGGTGGACGACAGCACGCTGATCACGCTGACATGCGAATTCATCGATCCCGACCTTGGAGATCACGACTACGACGATTACAGATATTACTGGTATTCCAATATATCGGGTGACCTGGGTGAGGAACGGGAGGTCAGCTTCTACCTGGAGCCGGGGAAACACCGCATCGAATTACAGGCCTGGAGGCCATCCTCATATTCCTCCGCGATCACATTTCTCGAGATCAACGTTACGGATGACGGGATCGATAACACTCCGGGACCGGAAGGTGAAGTGGAGGACTACCCGGATGATAATGAGATGTACCTCGCGGCGATAAGGGACGTCACGCTGGTCCACCTGCTGATCTACGGCTTCTTCCTCCTGGTGCCCCTATACTCCTTCATCATCCACATGATGATAAGAAAGGCCAGATCGGGAAAGACCACGGAGGAGATACCTCAAGGTGATCCTCCCAGGGATGAGGGGGAAATTGAAGGGAAGG
>JAUVCY010000246.1 GCA_030595585.1 Thermoplasmatota archaeon | reverse complement strand
ATGTTCAGCGTAACGAGCAGGATCGGATTGCCGCCCCTGTTCAGGGCGGTCTTGAGAAAGATCGCAGAGATGGCATAGGAGGCGGCAGTTCCAAGGTTCAGTAGACCTCCCATGGTGGTATCGGATGTGAGTTGGAATCCCGATGAGCCGTAGGTGGTCAATATCAGCGTGGCCGGCAGTGTGATGGCCAATCCAAGGACCTTCCACCTGTCCAGGTGCTCCCTGAGGATAAAGGCGGCCAGGAATATGGTGAGAACCGGCCCAATTCCCTGGATAAGGGATGAGAGGGAAGAGGTGGAGCCGGGGTCCATCATGGTCATCCCCACGTTCTGCATCACGTTGGGAATGAGGGTGGAGAACAGGGCGAATCCCAATATCAGCCATATCGATCCCTTCCCTTTCAGATCCGCCGTGGCCACCTTTTTAAACGTCATATCTCCCCTGGGGGTCCCCGTTGCCCTCTCCCAGAATATCAACAGTAGCCCCACCAGGAAAACGGATGCAAGGGAGGATCTGGTCGTCGCGAGGAGGACCGGAGGCACGTCTTCAAGGGCAACGACCAGGGCATAGAACGCCGTGCCAAACAGCATCATCGTGAACAGCGCCATGGCAGGCGTGGACCTCAGGGCCAGGATGAGGCGTCTTCCCGTGACGCGTGCTGGGCTCATGGCCGACGATAACACCGCTCGAATAATTAAGCTTCTCATCCTGGACCTATCGGATGGGAGAAGGTCCATGTCCAGAATTACAGGAGGACCTCTTCCCATGGATGCCTGCAGGCCCGATATGGATCGTGGAGACAACGGAACAAACCGAAAGGATTTAACCCTTCCACGTAGTTCCGCTCGTAGAGATAGGGAAACGGAGGGATGAGATGGGAAAAGAGAGAGTATCCACCGGTATTGATGGGCTTGACATGATGCTCAGGGGCGGCCTGCTGGAAGGGCGGCCATATACGTTGATAGGAGGGCCAGGAAGTGGAAAGAGCATCCTTGGCTGGCAGTTTCTCAGATCAGGTGTGGAGAGGGGGGAGAACGCCCTGTACATCACCCTGGATGAGCCGTTCTACGAGATCAAGGAGAATATGACCAGCCTGGATATATTCGATCCCAGGATAAAGATCATGGACCTCTCCCCGGAGCGGATGGAGGGGGGCGGCGAGGTAACCCCGTTGTCATTCCTGGACGAAGAGCTCACCCTTCAGTTGAAGAAGCTTCAGCCGTCCCGGGTGGTTTTCGATTCAACGACATCGATCAAGGCGATGGAGTTGGACCCGGTCTCCTCGAGGAGGAGGATACTATCGATAATGAAGACCCTGTCCGAACACAACGAGGAGGAGATGCCGCGGATCACCTCCATCCTCATATCGGAGGAGGGGGACGCTCAATTTCCCATAGAGGCCTACCTCGGCAGGGGCGTTATAAGGCTCGTGAACAGGGTCGTCAGGGGGTCCAGGGTCAGGGCGCTGGTGATAGAGAAGATGAGGGGCTCGTCGTTTGACGAGGGTATGCGCCCCCTCAGTATCAAGGTGGGTGGGATAGAGGTATCCTCCACCGATGTCGTGATCAACGAGATCTGAATGGTGTGTGTTGATGAGAAAGGATAAGGCCCCCGACCTGAAGGGAGTAAGGAAGAGGACGGGAGGGCGGTCAAGGAAGGTGAGGATGGGCCCCTTACAGTACGTATTGAAGGATGCGTGGAGGAAGCGGTCACGCTCCATACTGTCCATGGGAGGTGTCGCTGCCCTTGCGTTCCTGTTTGTGATATTCTCATCGATGGATGAGGGATTGGATCGCTACTTCGAGGGAAGGAACGACATCGGTGAGCCTACAGGTGAGGAGAAGACCCTCAACAGCCTTCGCGGCGTCATGCAGGATTGGACCTATCTTATATCGGTGATGTGTCTGATCCTCATGGTATTGGTCGTGGCCAATACCGCTGCCATAACCGTTGTGGAACGAAAGGTGGAGCTGGCCACGCTTAGAGCGGTAGGCCTGAAAGGCCATCAGGTCTACATGATGGTCCTGGGGAGCATGTTCATACTCGTGTACGGCGGGGTGGCCGCAGGGACGATACTTGGGGCCATCTGTGTGCCCCTTCTCGATCAGGTCGAATTCGCATTCTGGGGCAACGGCATCGGTTTCCCGATGGCGTTGGACCCGATCATCATATTGTATGTCATCGGGATCGGAACCATATCCGGCATATTGGGTATGGTTCCGCCCCTCCTGCTTATTCGGCTGTCGTCTCCTTCGGAGGTGTTGAGGAATGGATGATGTTCATTTCATCGAGATAGAGGATGTTCACAAGGGATATACCGTGGGGGGAAGCCTGGTGAAAGCGCTTGATGGTTTTTCTCTTCACCTTGACGAGGGTGAGATGTGTGCTTTGATGGGCCCCTCCGGAGCCGGCAAGACCACGCTTTTGAACATAATCGGTGGGCTGGATACGGTAGATTCGGGCAAGGTGGTGGTCGGGGGGATAGATCTGAACCGTCTCGGGGAATCACAGAAGGCATCTTTCCGGAAACATAACGTGGGGTTCATCTTTCAGTTCTTCAACCTGATACCTTCTCTCACCGCATTGGAGAACGTGCTGGTTCCGGCCATGTTCGGAAGAACGGACCTATCCCAGAGGGCCGAGGACCTCCTGGTGAGGGTGGGTTTGGGAAAGCGGCTGGACCACCTTCCAAAGATGATGTCCGGTGGTGAGAGGCAGAGGGTGGCCATCGCCCGTGCCCTGATAAATGACCCCAAGGTGCTGCTTGCGGATGAGCCCACCGGGAACATTGATTCGGAGACGGCAAGGGAGATCGTTCACCTGTTCCAGGAGCTGAACGATGAGGGCACGACGATGATCTTTGCGACACACGATCGTCTTGTGGCCGGCAGGGCGAAGGTGATGATCAGGATCAGGGATGGCAGGATATCCAGTAGAAAGAAGTCCCCAAAGGATGGAATGATACACCTGAGGGATGGAAAGAAGTGATGGAGATGGCAAGGGGGACCTTTAATTCGGCATCATATGGCCTCTCTCACCTCAGGCATGACCTTCTAAGGACGGTGTCTATGATCTCCACGCTTTCCATTACCATCGCCTTCCTCCTGCTCATAAGTTCGCTATATTTCGGGATGACAACGGAGCTCTCATCGGGAGATGAGAGGAAAGGTATCCTGGAGGGGACGATACCCGGGTCCCTTGATATGTATCAGGAGTTCCAGATAGACGATTCGATACCGGAAGAGGCCAGGACCACCCTGATGAACTGGTTGTTCCTGACGTCGTTCCTGATATTCGTGGTCGCCCTGTTCATAATCTACAATACGATGGCGATAGCCGTGGAGGAGAGGAGGGCCGAGATCGGCGTCCTCAGGTCAGTGGGTTTCTCCTCCCGGGAGGTGATGAGGATATTTCTTGCCGAGGGGGCATTCATCGGTTTGATATCCTGGGTCATAGCGGTATTTCTGGGGATGCCCCTCATTGTCAACCTCTCGGTGTATCTCATCGATAGAGGGGAGCAGGGCCTGTTCTTCGTGCAGCCGACCATCCCCTACGAGTTGACCCTGTTATCTCTGGTGTTGAGCGTGGCCTTATGCCTTGGTTCGACCTACCTGGCAACAAAAAGGTCGGTGTTGATGTCACCCGTGGATATGCTCAGACACAGGGATTAGGTCCTGGAGAGGTCCACCTCGCCTACAGGGTCAAGCCCATTCAGATAGTACAGGAGAACCGTACTTCCCTCCGGTATCTCCGGCACGTCCCTGATAAGGATCA
>JAUVCY010000072.1 GCA_030595585.1 Thermoplasmatota archaeon | reverse complement strand
GTGCCTGATTCTGACTTGATCTTCAACACCAAGGTCCTCTTTAGTGATACCTCCAGAAATGGAGATTGGTCAGTGTTTGAATTTATTCAACAGGTCACCTATACAGGACCTGAGGAGGATATTGCAATGGCCCATGCTGTGATGATGGGGATTGTGGGAGACGACATATCGATACTGGTGAAGGCATTTCCTGAAAGTGGCGATGATGATCTATTTTCTGAGAAGATCGAGTACGTCAGGATCACGGAGGGGGACCGTAGAGGGATAGATGATAATCCCGGTGAGGGGAGTGAGGAACCTGCTCAGACGGAGGAGGATAACAACTCCGTTATCTATGTGATCGTTGGGATCATTGTGGCCATTGCACTGGTCGTCATGATCATCGCATTTGTTGTTATCAGTAGAAGATGAAGATAACTGATGCTTACAGATGAAACGGGGAAACATGGTGTTCGATATTCATGGAGCAAGAGAGAAATTGAGAGGAAATATAATTCGATATATATTTGACATTCTAAAGGGCGTTATTCGGATGTCGTGATCTGTTTCCGATCAGTGACTCTGATAGGAAACCAATGGATATTCTCAGTATTCAAATATTATCCGAAAAGAGCTTTTTCAGAAGGTTCCTCTGACCCCTCCTGAGCGTTTTCATGTACGATGCGGGGGAGACCCCATGTTCCCCTGCAAGCTGATTGATCGTGACCTTCCTTCTATCGTCAAAGAAGCCCCTGCTGTAGGATTCCTTCAGGACATCATACTGTTTTGACGTGAGCCCATCGAGAAGGCCCGACCTTGTGGGATCGTAGTTCACTATGGATGTGATGGTCTCATCCATCTCCATCTTCTCGAACAGCTCCATCAGCTTCGCTATGTTCTCCATGTATCCGATCCATCCGATCCTTATCCTTTCGGGCCCGAGGATGACGGGCCAGTCCAGGAATACGTTCAGGTCCTCCATGACCATCTGGATCATCTGATAGTACCACGGCTCCTCCCTCCCCATGATAAGGTACATTCTTCCGTCCTTGACGGCCCCCATATCCACCACCTGATCGATGAGTGGGTTCTGCGTGAACTGGCCCATATTCTCCTTTCCCGACCATTTTACGACCCCCATAATGGCGGACCTCTCGGGCATCAATGATATCGGGGAGAGGACGGTGATGCTGTCGATCCCTTTCAACAGATCGGAATAACCCACCTCTCTGAGTATCTTGGGCCTGAACTCGACTGTGACCTTCTTCAGCCTTTTCCCATCCATTTTATCGTCTCTATATAAACCTGGTTAATATATTGACCACTATATAAAAAGGTCTGAGGTCGATTCTTACCGTTCATGTCAAGAAGCAGCATGAACAGGAAAAAAGTGATTGTCGTGGGGGCCGGGCCATCTGGATGTGCAGCTGCGATCAGCGCATACGAAAGTGGAGCATCGGTGGAGGTGATCGAATCCAGGCAGAGGGCTTCGATAGTGGAAAGCGAAACAACCAGTTTCGAGGCGCTTCAGAACCTCACCCAGGATGGGGACGCGCTGGAGCTGATATCGAAAATGGGATTCGACATAGAGCCCGAGGCCGCCTACCTTGGAGCGAAGATATATCCTCCTTCCGGGAAACCCCTTGATTTCCGACTCAACAGGCCCCATGGATATTTCATTCGAAGGAGGGGCCAGGGGTCCATCGACCACCAGATGATAGAGAGGATAGAAAGGGCAGGTATCAAGATTGAGTTCGGAACCAGGGTGGAGGGGGCAACGCCCGATGGGAGATTGACAATTACAAAGGGTGACGATCGTTTCGATATGAGGGCGGACATCATAATTGGTGCCGACGGCAGGTCAACGACCGTGGGCAAAGGGATCGCCTCGCCGCTATTTCGAAAGGACATTGCGATAGGGATCGGCCGCCATTTCAAAGGGCCCCATGGATTTGAGCCGGGGATCGCCCAGTGCTGGCTGGGAAGCAGACTGTGCCCGGGAGAGTACTCCTATGTGCTCCCCTCGAGGGAGGAGGTCACAGTGGTCACGACCATGAGGCCTCACATGGTCCCGAAAGGCACATCTTACGGCGAATATCTGGAGAGGTTCCTCGCGACCCCCGCCATCAGGGAGGGTCTGGGGCCATCACACAAGGTATGCGATGTGTTCGGAAGTGTGCCGGTCACACCGGGAATACGATTCGGAAAAGGAAAGATCCTGCTTGCAGGAGAATCGGCGAGGTTGACAGACCCTCTGCTGGGTTTCGGCATGAAGAACTCGATCCTATCGGGCCATCTGGCAGGCTCCTCGATCGCACACGTCGATCCCGTTAACGAATACACGACGTGGATCAATGAGAAGATCGTTCCAGACCTGAAAAAGAGGATGAGGGCCAGGGAGACGATCATGGACTCCCTTGAGGACCATCAGATAGACCAGATGGTCTCGATGATCGAGGTGGTGATATCTGGAACGGAGGTTGATGCATTCTTCGACTCAAGGAGAAGAAAGGCCCTGGGGTCAGGGATCTGGTCGTTGACCAGAAAGGGATATACCGCACAGGCCATGAAACTGCTTCTCCCACTGGTGAGGGCGAACTTCTCCTTGAAAATGTAGGAAAGAAATAAATCGAGAAACACGTCTCACATTTTCGGATAATCATGGCCCTGAACAAACCACGTATCAACGAGCTCCTTGAGAAAAATAAACTGCAGTACTGCAGCGGCGATATCTCATCCATATGCGTGAAGATAGTCGCAGTAGCCGACCTGCCAACGCGTTTCGGCGATTTCCAGATAGTAGCCTTCTACAATGACGAGGAGGATAAGGATCACATCGCACTGGTCCGGGGGGACGTATCCGGGAAACATGATGTCCCAGTCCGCCTCCACTCCGAGTGCCTGACCGGGGACGCGATAGGGTCCCTGCGGTGCGACTGCAGGGATCAGCTCACCACTGCCCTTGAGGCGGTGGGCTCCATGGACACGGGCATCATACTCTACCTCCGACAGGAGGGGAGGGGAATAGGCCTCCTGAACAAGATGAAGGCGTATCAGCTTCAGGACATGGGATATGATACTGTTGAGGCCAACGAGGCCCTGGGCTTCAGGGACGACGAGCGGGATTACGCCATCGCCGCCCACATGATAAGGTCCCTGGAGATCAACTCCATCAAGCTCATGACCAACAACCCAAAGAAGATCAAGGGGTTGGAAAAGCACGGCATCAAGGTCAACGGGCGCATTCCGCTGCTGATCACGCCCAACAGGCACAACGAGCGCTATCTCAAGACGAAGATGGCCAAATCCGGCCATATGCTGGATGATCTGTTCACCAGGGCCTGATATGACCTTTTCAGCTGGCCAATTTCACTGCTATCTTTGCGACGTGTTCTCCCTGGAACCTGGCCCCATTCAATTTCACCTCGCTGGGCTCCCTCTTTCCTATCTGTCACTCTTTGCCTTGATCCGTCTCCTTTTCAGGTATGACCCCAGGACCGAGCCGATGAGGGCAGATGCGATCGGGACGGAAAACGCCAGAAGGTGCAGGATCACGTTCTCGTTCTCCCTCATGGAATAGAGGATCACGATGATGGATGATGGGATCGTCAGGGATACCCAGGCTCCAGTCCCATAAAAGAGAAGGCCGAATACGAAACCCATCACCATATAGGCGATGAAGATCAGAACGAAGGCGAACGCCCTCTCCGCACCTGGGCCGTCGGTGAATATCGCGTTGAATACCAGAAAGAATCCGGGGAATATCCCCACGAGGAACCCGAGAACATATCCGACGATATGTCTTATCATGACACTTCCATCTCCTTTTCCATATTAATCGATATTCCCGAATAACGTTCCTTCGCCCACAAAAATGATATCATACTCGTAAACGATGTCGTCCCGTTAAAAGTCCAGGAGGAATGAGATGTCATCGGAAAGGAAGAGGCTGGAAGAACAGATGGATTTCGTCAGGGAGGTGGACTCCCTGAAGAACGTGGACCGCAGGTCGTATATTCTGGACGGCTCAAGGAACGAGAACGACGCGGAGCACTCCTGGCACCTCGCCCTCATGGCCATTATACTTTCGGAACATTCCAACGGTCAGGACCTTGACCTGCTGAAGGTGATCAGGATGCTCCTGATACATGACATCGTGGAGATCGATGCCGGGGACACCTTCGCCTACGATGAGGAGGGTAACAGGACCAAGGTGCAGCGGGAAAGGGAGTGTGCGGAGCGCATATTCAACATCCTCCCGGATGACCAGGCCCGGGAGCTTCTATCCCTCTGGGAGGAGTTCGAGGCCAGAGAGACGAAAGAGGCGAGGTTCGCAGCCTCCCTGGACCGGCTCCAACCCATCCTGTTGAACCATGGGACGAAAGGCAGGACGTGGAGGGAACACGGTGTACTGGCAGATCAGGTCAGGAAAAGGAACGAGCACATCCACGAGGGATCGGAAACGATTTGGAACTATACCAAAGATCTCATTGAGGATTCCGTGAAGAGAGGATACCTCGAGGAATAGGGATTTCGCACCGTCCGGACCAACCATTAAATATCCTTTTCCCGTTCCCCAGAGCGGGGAGATAATGACTGGTATTTTCGGAGTTTACAGCAAGGATAACTGCATGGCAAGCCTGTACTACGGGACCGACTATCACAGCCACCTGGGGACCGAATATGGTGGGATCGCCTTTCTTGATGAGGGGCGGCCGGTGAAGAAGATACATGATATCTCGAACTCACAGTTCAAGACCAAGTTCTACGAGGGATCGGACCAGATAGACAGCAGGGCGGGTATCGGCGTGATCTCCGATAAATTTCCACAGCCCCTGGTGTTCGAGAGCAAGTTCGGGACATTCGCCATATGCTGTTCGGGCCTGGTGACAAACAGCGACGAGCTGGCCAGGGACCTCATCTCCAAGGGTATACCATTCAGCGAGATCGCCTCTGGAGAGATTAACTCCACCGAGGTGATAGCCAGCCTCATAAACACGGGAGATTCCATAATCGACGGTATCAGGAGGATGTTCGACGTGATAGAGGGGTCCACCTCCCTTCTGCTTCTGACGTCGAACGGGATCTACGCGGCCAGGGACCGGAACGGGATCTCTCCACTTGTCGTGGGGGAGAAGGAGGGGGAGATCGCAGTGGCATCGGAGAGCTCCTCCTTTCCAAACCTGGGCTTTTCCATCAAGAAGTTCCTCAAACCCGACGAGATCGTTCAGATAAACGACGACGGATGCAGGACGATAAAGGAGGGAAACGACAACACCCGGATCTGCTCGTTCCTGTGGATATACACCGGTTTCCCTACCTCCACCTACGAGGGGATCAACGTCCAGATGGTCCGCGAGAACTGCGGCAAATACCTCGCCATGAGGGATAACGTGGAGGCTGATTTCGTGGGCGGCGTTCCGGATTCAGGCACCTCGCATGCGATCGGATATGCGATGGAGTCCAAGCTCCCGTTCCGGAGGGTCCTCTTCAAGTACACGCAGACCTACGGCAGGTCATATACTCCTCTCTCCCAGGCGGACCGTGACCGGATAGCCCAGATGAAGCTGATCCCGAACGAGGCCGCCATCAAGGGTAACAGGATAATACTCTGCGAGGACTCCATTGTCAGGGGAACCCAGCTGAAGAACTACACGATAGCGAAGCTTAGGAACGCCGGAGTAAAGGAGGTTCACGTCAGGCCGGCGTGCCCACCGCTGATGTTCCCGTGCAGATATGCCCTCTCCACAAGGAGCATAGACGAGCTTGCCGCAAGGAAGGCCATCAGGGACCTGGAGGGCAGCGACATCGAGGATGTGTCGGAGTATACCGATCCGGATACCGAGAAATATGGCCAGATGGTGGATTGGATAAGGAAGGACCTGGGGCTTGATTCGCTTTACTACCTTCGACTGGACGACATGATCAAGGCCATTGGATGCCCGCGTGAGAAGCTGTGTACCTACTGCTGGACCGGCGAAAAGATCTGATCCATGATCACATATGATCGTTCATATCCTGCCGATCAACATATCAAAAAATTATAACTTAAGCAGTAAACAATTTATACCATCCGAAGGATTATTTATTCTGGTAGGTTTTTTCAATGGTGGATTGCCCCGTTTGTGAGATCGCCGTACTGCCCATGGGCAGGACCTCCAGATATTCCGATGGCGATCCTCGGGAGAAGGTACCACTCTACTTCTGCTACAAGTGCAAGGTCCTGTACCGTGGGGGAGTGGTGGACTTCAAACCGGTCCACGTAGTTATGAAGTGGGTAAAGGGCAGTGTAATGTCCGTGGACCCCCGTCTCGAGGTGGAGATCGATGTTAAGGAGTTCAATGGGAAGAACCCCTTTGTACCGGGTGGGCTCAAGGACGGGACCAAGACGGTTTATGTCAGAAAAGTGGTCATGGAGTGCGAGAAAAGCGATTACGAGAGGTCGGAATCCATCCTTGACGGGAACGATCTCACCATCTACTCAATGATATCCACCCGACTTCATCTCTCCATTGGTGACGACGTGGATGTAATGTTCAAGGAGCCGTGGGATTTCGGCGTCACTCCCTCCTACTGAGGGATAGATCATCTCACTCTATTTTCGAGAACTCCTCAAGGCTTTTGGCCACCAGTACCTTGTTGGTCCTCTTCTGGTTTCCGAGGGCATCATGTGGTATGGGCCCGTAGTCGTGCCCCGGATATACGATCAGGTCGTCGGGGAGGCCCTTGATCCTCTGGAGTGATGTGAACATCGCCTTGATATCCCCTCCGGGCAGATCGCATCTACCGCAGTCCCCTATGAACATGGTATCCCCCGTTACCAGAAAGGCGTTATCAACGATCAGGCAGAGTCCCCCCTCCGTGTGCCCCGGGGTAAGGAGGAACTCCACTTTCACATCCCCTATCCGCAGTATGTCGCCGTTCTCCACCTCCAGGTCCACACCGGACCCGATCCTCCTCGATTCGATCTTTGAAGCGACTATGCGCGCCCCGGTGGCATCTTTCACCATTGGATTGTCTGCGGTGTGATCCCCGTGGTGGTGGGTGTTTATTATATATTCGAGCGAGAGGCCCCTGTCTGATACGGCTTTCATGGGTACAGACCCGTCGAAACCGGGGTCCACGATCGCAGCTTTTTTCGTTCTCTCGCAGTAGATAACGTAGCTGAAGTTATCCTGGCCTACCCTGATCTGTTCCAGCGCCATCTCAACATCACCCGCCTTCGTAGGTGCCCCAGATAATAATAAAGATATCCCTCCCCGGGGCCACTATCTTTCATTAGTTTTTTTTTAGGATTTTTTTTTTAGGATCTTTCGTTAGGAGTCTGTATTAAATACGACCTAGTAGTATGTGTTTTTAAGCGAGGGATGATAATGAGAAGCAAGATAATTATCTGGACGCTGTTGGCCATGATGGTAGTATCTGCACTGCCTGCATTGGCCACGGCCGTTGACGAGGAATCACCGATCATGGTTCATTTGACCGGACCGTTCGATATGGATGTAAAACCGACCAATCCTGGAAAACCTCCAAAGGACGACCCGACCCCCGACCCTATCCAGACGGTCCCGTGGGGCGTGAACAGGATAGATGCGGATCTTGCATTGAACACCGGGACGTTGATCAAGGTCGCGGTAATTGATACAGGTATCGACAAGGACCATCCGGACCTGATGGGCAATATCAAGGGCGGAGTAAATTTTGTACCTTCTCCACGGCGGGTCGATCCGAACAGGTGGGACGATGACAACGGGCACGGCACACATGTCGCCGGAACCATAGGCGCCTTGGACAATTCTATCGGTGTGATCGGTGTAGCACCTAATGTGCACCTCTATGCCGTGAAAGTTCTCGACAAGAGGT
>JAUVCY010000255.1 GCA_030595585.1 Thermoplasmatota archaeon | reverse complement strand
CCCTCTTTGACAACATCAGTGCAGGTGACGAGATAGGCATTGCGGAGCCGGACCTCCTTTCCCGGGGAGAGCCTGAAGAATTTTCTTGGGGGGTCCTCCAGGAAATCAGATCTCTCGATGAACAGCTCGTTGGAAAAGGGGACCGATCGCGTCCCGGCCTCTGGGTCCTCTGGATTATTTTGCACTTTCATGAGGTCCTCGTGGTCATCTGGCAGGTTCTCTATGGTCACTTTGAGGGGGTCCAGTACACCCATTGATCTGGGGCTCGTCCTGTTCAGGTCCTCCCGCACGCAGTGCTCCAACAGTTCGAACGATATGGTTGAATTGATCTTTGCAACACCGATCCTTGAGCAGAACTCCCTGATCGAGGAAGCGGGGTAGCCCCTCCTCCTCATGCCGCCTATCGTGGGCATCCGGGGATCATCCCAACCCGTTACCAATTCTTTTTCCACAAGCTGTAACAGCTTCCTCTTGGACATCACAGTGAAGGTCAGGTTCAACCTGGCGAACTCGATCTGCTGGGGGTGGTAGACGTCCAGATGATCAAGGAACCAATCGTACAGGGGGCGGTGGTTCTCGAACTCGAGGGTGCAGAGCGAATGCGTTATGTCCTCGATGGAGTCCTCGAGCCCATGTGCCCAATCGTACATCGGATATATGCACCACTCATCTCCGGTGTTGTGATGGGAAGCCTTGAGGATCCTGTAGATGACCGGATCGCGCATGTTCATGTTGGGATGGGCCATGTCGATTCTGGCCCTGAGGACCTTCTCACCATCTTCGAACTCCCCCCTCCTCATCCTCTCCAGCAGGTCCAGGTTCTCCTCGGCCGGTCTGTCCCTGAACGGGCTCTCCCTTCCTGGCGTGGTCAGGTTCCCCCGATACTGGCGGATCTTCTCTGCAGTGAGGTCGTCCACGTAGGCATTGCCATTTCTTACCAGGTCGACGGAGAGGTCGTACATCCTACCGAAATAATCGGAGGCGAAATATAGGCGGTCCTCCCAGTCGAAGCCGAGCCACTTAACGTCCTCCTTGATGGATTCAACGTACTCCTCCTCCTCCCTGGACGGGTTAGTATCGTCGAAACGTAGGTTGCACTGGCCTCCGTATTCCTCCGCGATCCCAAAATTGAGGCAGATCGATTTCGCATGGCCGATATGCAGGTAGCCGTTCGGCTCCGGTGGGAATCTTGTGTGGACCCTGCCTTCGTGTTTACCGGACCTGATATCTTCATCGATGATCTCCCTAATGAAATCGGTTTTCCTGGGGTCGCTGCCTTCCATGGTCTCACACCTGCTTTTAGGGATTAAGGGTGAGTTTCTTATAAACATTAGGGCCCAACCATTGTGGCATCAGATCTGGTTTGTTTGATATTCGTTTGTATTCGGGCCTACCACTACAATTGAATACAAAATAAAAAGTGGTAGCCCCGACCAGGCAATGCTGTGAATTGAGCGTTAAGCTAACATTATGGTCATCTCTTAAGCGCTCAACCACCGTCGAATCAAATGGGATTATGATTTAATGGTGATTCGACGTGGTTCAAATCTGGTCGGGGTAAGGAAAAGAGAAAAAAAAGTGGTAGCCCCGACCAGGTATTGCTGTGAATTGAGCGTTAAGCTTACCTTTTAATCATCTCTTAAGCACTCAACCACCGTCGAATCAAATGAGATACCGATTGTATGGTGATTCGACGTGGTCCTTGATCAAATGGCAGGGTCATTTGTGAGAGGTAAGCAAAATCTACTGATTTTGTGGCATCAAATCTGGTTTGTTTGATATTCGCTTGTATTCGGGTCTACCACTACAATTGAATATTAAATAAAAAATGGTAGCCCCGACCAGATTTGAACTGGTGACGGGAGATCCAGAGTCTCCCATGCTAGACCGCTACACTACGGGGCTGTACTGTTGGGGCCGGATGATTATCCATCGAATATTTATCCCTTCCGGTGAACGATTTTTTACATCATGGAGATGATCATTTCGTTCATACAAAGGTGATAATGGCGGCGTGCAGGTTTCGAAATGAGACGTTCCTCCCATGAGAGGCTTTCAAGGTTGAAAACGGTTCATTATCGGCCATGACAGAATGGTGCTGTCTGACGATATGCTTATTTAGGGGGAGCGTAATGGGACGGCGATCCATATGGTTGACGAAAGAGAAAGCCAGTTGCCGAAACCGCTCATCAGGACCATGTTCACTATTCTGATGGTTATGGGTATAATTCTTTACGTCGGATGGCTGATAGCCGCCTCCATAATAAATGGAAAGGTGATCATCTTCGACCTGGGGCTCTATTCGATCACCATCCTCATGTTCCTCATGGGGCTGACCGGTAGATACCTCTACGGACTGAAGATCGCCAGGGATTCCTCGCAGGACTGAAAGCGTAAATTCCTATACGGCCTCAGTGCGTTGGAATAAATCGTTATATCCGTTAAATGTAATTACCATTCATGGATAGGCTCATTCTGAACGGTATTGGCTCGATCTGCGATACTGCAAGGGAGCTGGAGGCAAGGGGTTGGGCGAAGGGTTTCTTCGGAAACATCTCTATCAACCTGGGCACACTGGGCATGGGTAAGATGGAGGTGAGTGGGCTTTATCACCACGATCTGCCCGTGGATGATCTCATCGGATGCGTCCTGCTGGTAACCCGTTCTGGTTCCACAATGGGCGAGGTTTCAAAGGACCCCGAGAGCCATGTAGGGGCATATTCTATCTCAAAACGTTCCATGGACCTTTTCTGGGGGGAGGGGCCGCCCACAAGTGAGATCGGATCGCATCTCTCGATCCACAAGATGGGTGCCGCCAGGGGAATAATCCATTGCCATCTCGATAATATGGAGAGGATAGAAAGGGATGAGGTTCAAAAGCAAGGATTCGGGTGGGTTGGAAAACTGGAGCCGGGTTCACCCGAACTCGAGGAAGCCACGAACGAGGCGGCGGGACGATATGATACGATAATATGGGATGGTCACGGTGTGATATGTTTCGCCGGAGATCTGCAAAAGGCACTTGATCTGGTATTTGAGGCCGATGATAGGCTTTCATCACGGGACAAGTCGGTGCTTGTCCCTCGGGAATAGGACGACCTCCCGAACGTTCGACACGCCGGAGATGATCATGGTCAATCTCTCAACACCCAACCCCCATCCGGCGTGGGGCGGCATCCCATAGTCGAACGCCTTGGAATAGAAGCGGAAATCCTCCTCATTGAGGCCTTTCCTCTCGAACATCTCCTTGAGCAGTTTTGGATCGTGGACCCTCTGCCCACCCGATACCAGCTCCTTCTCTCCGTAATTCAGGTCAAAGCCCTTGGACACCCTGAACTCCTTGTCCCTTGGCTGTATGTAGAAGGGTTTGAGGTCCACGGGCCATTCGGTGATGAAATAGAGGGATGGTCTCTCCTTCGCAATGATCCTGGCCCCCTCCGTGGGTATATCATCGCCCCACTGGATGGTCCTCATCTTTCCGCTCTCCTCATCCCTGATCTTGAGCTTCTTCTCCTGGAGCCTCTCTATGATCTCCCCGTAGGTGACCCTGGGGAACGGCCTTTCAGGCACCGTCAGCGTTCGCTTCA
>JAUVCY010000128.1 GCA_030595585.1 Thermoplasmatota archaeon | reverse complement strand
GTTCATTTTTCCATATCTTCTCATCAATATAATATACGCCTCCATCAGCCTTATGTTCTTTATGGGCTCGACCATAATCTTCTTTTTTTTGTTAATGTATGGGGTATTTCTGGGCCACCTCGTGGGGACCGGGACATTATTGATAATGAGCATCATCTACATTCTGATAGTGATCCTGCCTATCGCTGGCCTGTACCTGATATCCATGACCAACCTGATCATTGGCTCGCTTGGATTCGGGGATATCAATAGAAAACTGATGATCAGGGCCACACCTGTCACCATGGTCATTTCCTCCATCTGTCTCTTTCTCTGGAACCCACTTTTCGATTTTGGTTTTGAATACCATTGGTCCTTCTCGAAACCGATGTTCATATTCCTCTCTTTCACCATTCCTCTTCAGCTCCTCTATCTCATATTGTTTCTTGTCCTGGTGAAAAATAAGGGGAAGGATCGTGATGATAACGGCAATATCATCGAAGATGGTGAGCTGAAATGAAATACTCCTGCGTGATCTTTGACCTCTTTGGAACGCTTGTGGACAACACGAGCAGGGATGAATATAACTTGATACTCACCCGGATGGCGGATGTGCTTGGAGTTGTACCAAAGGATTTCATAGGGCACTGGAAGGGCACCTTCTACGATCGGATGGTGGGCGCCCTGCAAGACACCGGATCGAACATCCTGAACATTACCGATCATCTTGGGGTGGAGGTGGGTGAGGAACAGCTGGAGGAGGCTTCGAGGATAAGACGCGATTTCACCGACGGGATGATGGTCCCTAAACCTGGAGCCCTGGAGGCTCTGAGGGAGATACGGAAAAGGGGCCTTAAGATAGGATTGATAAGCGACTGCTCATCGGAGGTGCCCCTCCTCTGGGAGAAGAACCCACTTTCCTCCCTCATCGACGTGTCCGTCTTCTCCTGTGTTGAAGGGGTAAAGAAACCCGATGCTAGGATATACCTGACCGCCTGTGAGAGGCTGGAGGTTCAGCCGGAGGAGTGTCTTTACGTTGGTGACGGGAGCAGCCACGAGCTAACAGGTGCGCTGTACGTCTACATGGACCCTGTTCTCATCAGGGACCCCAGGGAGAAGGACCCTTACAGGATAGACAGGGACAGCTGGGAGGGGAAAGAGATACAGAGCATTCCGGAGGTCCTGGAACTGATCCTGTGAAACCTTCCACCTTGAGAACGGGGAGAAGGTCGATCCCATCCACTGCTGATGGATGGAATTGTTTTAAATATCTCATCGGTGTTTTTTCCCTGGAGGAGAACGATGAAACCATCACGAATTGGCCATGTGAGCGTCAGGGCCCTGTTCATCTCATTTGTCCTCCTCTCCCTCACTTTCATCTGCTTTTCGGAATCCTCTTCCTCCCAGGCCCACGTTTCAGCGCTTGTGGCTGACGGAGATGGGGGACCAATTATCGATCAATGGACGGAGGACGGGGAGATCACCTACTGGGATCTGGATATAATGGATGCTATCGGGATCCTCTTCTTCCTGTTGATCCTGGTCATCCCGCTCGACCTCCTCATGGTGTTCTCTGGTGAGTGGATGGATAAACGCACCGGGACCAGGAGACGTTCCCTTGGCATGATTGGCAGAATATTTCGAATAAGGCCCATCCTCCTTTCGCTGATATTCCTCTATGTAGGATACATCACGTTGCAGATGCGAGAGGTCAGCGATTCCCCGGTGCATTACGAGACCCTTTTCACAACGGGGCTCTGCTGTTCCGTTCTACTGATCTCACTTGTGTGGAATATGATCAAGGGATATCAGCTGATATTCCAATGCAATAATATCATTATCTGGTGCTCCTACACCCTTGGGTGGTCTCTGGCAGATAATCACCTGTGGGGCGACCTTGTGGTTGGATCAATTGGATTCTGGTTCGTCTCTGCTGTCACAGGAGGGATAGCCTATATTGCCGTCAGGTTGATCGCCAACAAGGTGAAAAAAAGGAGAGTTCAGATCCTGCGGCTACTTTGACGGTTGGAAATGGTGCAATGCGTAGGTCCAACTACCTGACGTATCTGCCCTTCTCCTTGGTGAAACGCCTGCTGCCGCCCTTTCTCTCTTGTTGAGGCTTGTCCTGATCGTCCTTCGCCTTCATGACCAGTGGGTGCTGTCCCTTCATCGTCCGCCTGAAGAACTTCAGGATGGATTTCGCCTCCCTTGCGGGGACGGTGATGAACGAGAAATCATCCATGACCGTAACATCCGTTATCAGCTCCGACTTGGTTCCAGCCTTTCGGGTGATCAGCTCGACCACCCTGCCCTTGTTCATCTTGTCCTTCTTTCCCATTGCGATGAACAACCTTGTGGTCTTGATCGTTCCATGTTGGGCGGGGGGGTCTCTTCCGCTTCGATCGGGCCTCTCACTACGGTCCGAGGTGGGCCCGTCATCCCTCCACCGATCGGTGGCTCCCCTCTCCTCCCTTCGGCCGGTCCGTGGGGGCCTGTCATCCCTCTTCCAATCGGTGACACCCCTTTCGGCTCTCCCCCTGCCGTCATTTCCACCATTGTCCTCCAGGTCCTTTCCAAAGGAGTATTTCAACAGTGCCGTGATCAGGTCCTCGCTGGAGCTCTCTTCAAGAAGCTCCTTTGCCCATTTCCGGTAACCCTCGGTCTCCTTCTTGGAGATCATCCTATCGATATCGCTCTCCACCCTCTTCTTCTTGAGGTCCACGATCTCATGTTTCTCCGGGGCCTTCTGTCTGGTGATATCCGCCTGGGTGAACTTCTGTATGAACTTCATCTTCCTCAGTTCGGCCGGAGTCACGAAAGTTATCGCGGTGCCCCTCTTCCCGGCCCTTCCCGTCCTTCCGATCCGATGGATGTAGGCCTCCGGGTTCTGCGGTATTGAGTAATTGATGACGTGAGTCAGGTCGCCCACGTCTATGCCCCTTGCCGCCACATCGGTGGCGACCAGGATGCTGATCCTCCTGTCCCTGAACTTGCCCAGGATCTTCTCCCTCAGCGGCTGCGATATGTCTCCATGGAGGTTGTCAACCTTCAATCCCTTCTCCATCAATTGCGTTGTAAGCTCGGAGACATCGGCTTTTGTCTTGCAGAATACGATGCCGTAGAAATCCCTCTCGATATCAAGGACCCTTGTCAGGGCCTCCAGCTTGCTCTTCCTGCTTACCTCGAAGTATATCTGCTCGGTGAGGTCTGTGGTGAGCTGTGGTTCCGATCTGACGTGGGTGTACTCCCCCATGTAGTTCTCCGCCAGTTTCTTGATCCTCTCCGGCATCGTTGCCGAGAATAGTAGAACCCTTTTCTCTTTGGGCGTCTGTTTCAATATCGTCTCGATATCCTCGATGAAGCCCATATTGAGCATCTCGTCCGCCTCGTCAAGGATGAAGTACTTTATCCTGTCAAGGACCAGCGTCCTCCTTCTGAGGTGATCCAGAAGCCTTCCCGGGGTCCCCACAACGATGTTTACCCCGGACTTCAACTTCCTGAACTGGATATCGATGTACTGGCCGCCGTATATGGCGGCGGTGGTGATCCGGGTGTCGCCCCTGAGTGAATCGATCTCCTCGCATACCTGGATCACGAGCTCTCTTGTCGGGGCCAGGATGATCGCCTGGACATCCCTGCTCTTTGGGTCCAGCTTCTCCATGAGGGGAAGTGCGAAGACAGCGGTCTTTCCGGTCCCTGTCTGAGCCTGGGCTATGATGTCGACCTTGTTCTCCATCAGAAGTGGTATGGCCAGAACCTGGATCTCCGTTGGTGTTTCGAATCCTTTCTTTTCCAGGGTTGCCAGCGTCTTCTCTGACAGCCCCAGAGACCTGAAGTCTTTCATGATGCTCTAATTGGCGACACCATGAACTCTTATTAATCCTTTTCACTACCCGAGCGAATATTTAACAGAGCTTTGTAGATGACAGATCTGCGATCAAGGTTGCGCGATCACATCCTTATCATACATGACCTTATTTTCTTCGATAAGTATGATCTTTATATTGTAAACCTCTCCGGCAACAGCATCCCAGGTCCCATCGGGATCATAAAAGGTAGCTGATCCACCGGCTATTATGTCTCCTGAAGACGTGTTGAACGACTTGCCGTCCACACGCATGGAGTAGGTGGTCCAGTTCATCTCACCTGTCAGGACGTTGAGAACCACGGCCTCCTCCGTTGGATCGATGGAGATGCCAATGTTGATCGTATGGACCTCTCCCTCATCATCACCTTTGTCCTCTGCAGTTATATTCCCCTCCCACAGGATCTCACCGGTGAGGGAATAAACGATCCTTACCCAATAGGAGGTGCCCTCCTCGGCATCCCAGGAATCCGTGGTATCGACAAACTCGACCTCATCCCCTTCATCGGAGGATACCTGTGATGCCACCAACCTGGTGTTATCCACCTGGACCTCCTTCCCCGTCCAATTGATGCTTCCACCTTTCACGGTGATCACAACCAGGTCCAGATCACTGTACACCTTCCCCTCGAATTCCAGGTTCCGGTCCCCTTCATCTTCAAGGCATCCGGAAAGAACAACACCTGCCAGGATCAGGGGAAGAACAATACCCAATACTTTCCACCTGGGAAAACTCATAACTATCTCTCCTTGATGCACCCATATTACCTTAAACAAGATAATAATTGTGGTAGGCTTTTTCAGTATTGGGATAGGAACGATAATGATCCGGAACCCGGAACCTTACGGATACCATGATCATCGGTTTGTCACTATCTCCCGGGGGAAAAACTTCACCTGGGTCCCAGATATCGATCCAATATGGCTCTCTTTTCCGGATCGAGTAGAATGGCCTTTGCGCAGTTGATCCTCTTCATCTCAGCATCGTCGACAGATGCCCCGTTTCCGATCATGTCGGGGTGATGAACAAGCGCAAGTTCGCGGTAGCTCCTCGTGATCTCCTGAACAGTTGCGCTTTGCGTAACACCAAGGACCTTGTAGCAGTCCATATCCTTTCTCCTGGTTCCCACCTCGAAGTGGTCGAAGACCTCCTTGATCTTCTCGACCTCCACCTGGTTCTCTCTCGATTCGGATCTCGATCTCATTATTATTGCGACACCAATTGCAATGGCAACGATCAACAATATCATGGTGATAAGAAGAACTACCCAGAAATTGGATCTTGATCCGTCTTCATCCTGAGGAAGGATCATCGTTCTCTCCTGGGTTGAGATCACATTTCCCCCTGCATCCATGGCGTGGATGGAATAGTTGAACTGCTTTCCCAACCCCTTCTGCTGGAATTGAATGATGTGATCAATTCCATCCGCCTCATAAGTGGTAATATTGAAGAAATCACCGTTCTCCCCGGTCAGTATCACCCAGACTGGTCCCATCTCCCTGTTATCTTCACACGTGAAGTAGATGCTGATAGTGCCATCGGGCCCAATAATGGCCTCCTTGAAATCGATAATGGGTGGGGATCCATCCTGGACCTGAAGTTCCACTTTTGTCATGTTCTCGTTCTTATTACTATCCTTGGCAACCCCATATAATGTTATTTTATATACCTCGGGGGATAGTTCGATCTCGAAATATTGGCCGGAGAATATGGCCAAAATTTGAGCGCTATCCCCGTTCAGGGAATATTTCAAAGAGGTTTCTCGGACCTCCCTGTTGTCTGTGGCACTTACCCAGACCTTGAATACGTGGGAGGTGTAGGGTATTTCGTGAAGAAGTACTACCCTTGGAGGTGTAGCATCAACGATTGGAATGGCCTTATCGATGATCATCCAATTTCCATCGATATCCTTTACACCAGCCCTATAGTTCAGTATCAACGCTGAGGCAAGTATATTTTCAATGCGAATATTATCCGGAATTCCAGAGAGATTAACAGGTGGTCCGTCATCATACCAGTACTCAAAGAAACCGTCATTGACCTCCTCGTTATCACTTGTTGAGAAGAAAAGAAAGTGGTCGTTCTCTGTAACTGGACTTTCGGTTGTGATATCAAGAATATGGGGAGGAACCGAATCGATTACCTCAAGCTCTTTTTCAAGCACGTTCTCATTTCTGAGCTTATCCCAGATGGTCACGGTATAGGTCATGGTGTAGCTCGTCCAGG
>JAUVCY010000258.1 GCA_030595585.1 Thermoplasmatota archaeon | reverse complement strand
GAAGAGGCCAAATGGAACAACGTCCAGATCCAGGGTGCAAATACCTCGATAATGATCGATAACTCCTCAAACGTTGACGTAAAAAATACAACATTCCTGTCAGATCTGATCAGCTTATCGCTGATCAATGGATCCAGGGTGAGCGTGGGCAACTGTTCCCTCAATGTTTCCAGGATATCTATCCAGGACAACACCTCCAGCCTGCTGACGTATGGTTACCTCACCGCATACGTGGTCAATTACAGGTCCCAGACAGAGGATGGATTCAAGTTCGAGCTGTTCGACATCAACGATGTCCTGGCCAGGAGCTACATTCTGGACAGCTCCGGGAGCGTTCCCACGGACCTCATAAGGGGAAGGACGCTCACCTCCGAAGGGTGGAATTCCTCTTCAGGGACCTACACGACCTCAATCACCAATTCATCCAGCAGTTTTATCAGGAATATTTCCTTCGTGATGGAGGACCACAACCCCATGAACGTAACGTTCAGATATTTTCGACCTCCCGAGATACTTGGACTGCCTACGGGATTGAACGTGGTTGAGGACCAATTCCAGAGCGTTCACGTGGAGATCATCGACCATAACGGGGTCGGTGATACCTTCGTGACCATATCCAATCCCACGATCACCTTCGATGAGGATGCGTCATCCTTTTCTTTACACTACCCGAACGAAACCATCCTCCAGGAGATCGTGAAGATCAACGTATCCGATGGTTACGACTCGACCCTTTATGATCTGAACGTCACGGTCGATCCCAGGGACGACCCCCTTTTCCTTGTTGTTGATATGGACCATATCATCGTCAGGGAGAACACCAGATACGACCTGGGCATTGTTATCAACGACGAGGATACGCATATCGACGATATCGTCGTCTCAACGAACGATCCAGGGAACATCAGCTTCGATCGGGGCAATATGACCCTGTCCCTGCTCTACGGTGACGGAACATCCCCTGAATTTGACATCAACATCAGCGCCACCGATGGTACCTCATATGCTTTTGCCACCCTGAATATCACATTTCATGCTGTGAACTACAAGCCCGAATTCCTTGAGCCTCTGCCCAACATCACCCTCTACGAGGATAATGGGACCTCGATCGACCTTGGCCCGTATGTACATGACCCCGATCAACTTGATACGGTCATCCTCACCGCTCAATCCCTCAACCTCGATCTGTTTGGCGCTGCAATTGACGGGACCGTGCTCTCCATAATACCCATCCGGGACATGTCCGGGACGGGATCTGTCCGTATAACGGCCACGGACCCAAGGTCCTACAGCAGCGTGGTCAATATCAATGTCACAATGATCCCCGTCAACGATGCGCCCACGCTCACACAACCTGGTGTGCAGGACCTGGGCAGGGGGACCTTCAGGTTCAACATCACGTATTGGGACCTCGAGGGTGACATGCCGACATTTATCCAGGTGGAGATAGACGACGCAGCATACGATATGGCGCCCATGGGTTCAAGGGGGCAAGGCCCGGCCGACGGCATTCCATATTACCTGATCAAGGACCTGAAGGCGGGAACCCATGCCTACCGATTCATCTGCAGCGATGGAGAGGTGGAGGTCTCCACCATCTCAGAGAAGGTAATATCCGAGTTACAGCAGGACATATTCTACCTTGAGGGATACGAAGGGGCCTTGAATATAACTATCTGGACCCTCGGGGATGGGTCCATCCCATATCTGGAGGCCGATCTACCGGTTGAGGGCTTCCCGGACAACAAGGTGTTCGTGGGCTGTTCATTCGTCATTAGATCGAACGATAGGGAGATCAGCAGGGTGAGTATCCGCCTTGAACTATCCTTTTTCAGAGAGGACATCCTCCCCCTTGAGACCGATGCCTGGAGAAATAACGATACCGTATGGGTGCGCATACTTGGTGGGATGTACAGCTCTCCAACCGGAGTATACACCTTGGACCTGACAGAAGGACCTTTCCTTGGGATCATTGCCTTTTTCTCCGGTTTGGACCCGGATCACGATGAGGATGGGGACACCGTTCCTGACAGGATCGACGTTTTCCCACTTGATCCGACCGAATGGCTGGACGCTGATGGGGATGGCCTCGGCGATAACGGGGATGATGATGATGATAATGATGGCTACAACGATACTGTTGAGATATCAGCCGGGTCATCACCTTATAACCCGGGTTCGATACCTTCGGATACAGATGGGGATGGGTCGATCGATATCTTCGACGATGATGACGACGGCGACGGCATGCCGGATATATGGGAGATAGGATACGGACTCGACCCGCTGAACGGATCCGATGCCCAGAAGGACAATGACGGGGATGGGCTGACCAACCTCGACGAATATCTTCAGGGGGGAGATCCCAACAGCAGGGAGGCTGATACGGACAAGGATGGGGATTGGCGGTACCTCTGGGTCGGATCGGGCCTGGTCGCTTTCCTGCTCATCATCATCATTATTGCATTCATCCTGTCCAGGCACCACAGGGAGGAGATGGAGGAGATCGAGTTCGAGAACATGGAGGCTTCGGAGGGCGAATGGGAGATCCGTGGGGAACTGGACCTGACGGAGGCGGTGGAGTGCGACTCCTGCTCCGAGATCTATCCCAGAGAGATCCAGAAATGCCCCTTCTGCGGCAGCCTTGAAAGGACGTCCCTGTCGGAAGGCGCGATAATGGAATGATAGAAATAATCAAAAACCCATTCCAAAATATGATCCTACAGGGTAAAAAGATATTCATCACGGGTGGTTCGAAAGGTATCGGGGCCTCATGTGTCAGGATCTGCTCCGACCTCGGAGCCGATGTGGGCTTCACATATCTCACCGGGGAGAAGAACGCGAAAGAGCTGGAGGATCGTTCCAGGGCCCCGGGCAGGCATCTGTCGAGCTACAGGGCCGATGTTCGGGATCGTACTGACCTGGAAGATGCCATAGGATCGTTCTCATCATCAGGATCAAGGAAGGGCATAGACGGTATAGTGGTGAATGCGGGCATCTACAGGAGGACCAACTTCACCGATCTCTCCCCGGAAGAGTGGTCCAGGACTATCTCCACGAACCTGGATGGGGCATTCCATACCGTCAGGGCGGGATTGGACCTCATGGAGAGGGGCGCCATTGTCTTCATTTCATCGCAGCTGGCGTTCAGGGGGTCGGAAAGTGGTGCGGATTACGCCTCCTCGAAGGCCGGCATTCTGGGGTTGGCCCGTTCCCTGGCCAGGGAGCTTGCACCGGATATCAGAGTGAATTCGGTCGCTCCCGGGTTCGTCGATACGGATATACTATCCTCGGACACGGACGAGAAAAGGATGTGGAGGGAACAACAGGTTCCCCTTGGCAGGATCGCAGGTCCTTCCGAGGTGGCCAACACGGTCGCATTCCTGCTTTCCGACATGTCATCGTATATCACAGGGGCCACCATCGACGTGAACGGCGGACTGTACATCCACTGATCAGCCGTTTATCTCTATCTCGAAACCCCAGGAGGAGAGGGTTATCGGATCACTTGATAGAAAAGGGGTCAGAAGTGAAGCGGT
>JAUVCY010000009.1 GCA_030595585.1 Thermoplasmatota archaeon | reverse complement strand
TGTGGTGATGAATATGGCAGATCAAGAACAACTGGAAAATTTTCAGATGCCCGTTGGAATTAGACAATTGATAGTTCCTCCTATCGGAGGTGCTAACTACGCTCTTGTGGTTTCGTCAAGCGATCAACCAGAAGAAGTGCTCAATTCGATACTTCTGAGGGATAAATTGCAGAGTGAAGGATGGAATGTTGAATTCCTGTGTTGTGGGGATTCTACCCTTACGAATGTGAGGGGAGGATTGGAATGGTTAAAAGGAGTTAACGGTGAAAGAGTACTGATCTTCATCAACGACCATTCCATCTGCGTGGACGATCCTTGGATTGGGACATACGCATTTGAAGGTGATAATATGGTCTTTTTAGAATTTGACGCTCATCTGAGCCAGATATTTGGAAATTTTACCGGGGAAAAGGCAGTATTTGTAACGGGTCCGAAATCTGGAAGCTCCGCTAGATGTGATCATTCTATTTGGACTGACCCAGCGAATGGTGGATTGGTACTCTGCTCGACGGATCATATCAACGGCTTCGGAGGAAATGCCGATCCCTGCGACCTGGCTGACCTTTGGCATGGTGGTGCTGATACTTTCGAAAATGCTTGGATCAGGCATCATACTGTTGAACCCACAGCGATGAGAAATCCCCCCCCACCTATCTGAAATTGATATGTTCAGGGGCCCGTTAACTAAATAAATGGGCCCCATCTTTTTTTTTAAATGGTTTATATTGTAAGAATAAATTATATATATTCCCTGTTCGGAAATATGAGTTATTTCAATATGCTTAATATATGCTCCACCGATGATCGTTATGTATTGAGAGGAGAACCCCATGGAAATGCAACGGCTGGGAAACCAGGTGGAATGGTATGC
This sequence comes from Thermoplasmatota archaeon, assembly GCA_030595585.1. GTDB lineage: Archaea > Thermoplasmatota > Penumbrarchaeia > Penumbrarchaeales > Penumbrarchaeaceae > JAGLEG01. The sequence continues at coordinate 14,314 of JAUVCY010000009.1, read as the reverse complement.
GCCCCCCTGTTCAAACGCAGGGAGGATCCAGAGAATCATGGGCGCCCCATCTCAATACGAAAAGAAGATGATTGAATGAATGGAACCATTACGGATATCGAAGTGTCCCTGGACACGCTTTCGGAGGTTATCAGAGATATGTGGAACGGGGGCCCCCCGCCCAGGATCAATGTATGCAGATGCAACGGACATCTATGCAACTGAAGTTAAAGCATCGAGACCTGAATTGAAAGATCGGATATATGGATGTAACCTAACTTTGACATATGAGTAAAGATAAGTGTCAAAGTGAGGCTTCTCACAACTTTGACAGGGTCAAATCATATTCAATCTGTCAAAGTTGGGATGTAAATAAATTGAGGTAAAGTATAAATACCCCTGTAAAAAAAGTATAGGTTTTTTCAATATGCTTAATATACTCACAACATATGTTAAAATTGAATGCGAAGTGAGGGAGCCCCTCCCCCAAGTACTATAACAGGTAGCGGGGGAAGAGCTCTTAGATCCTCTAAATCGGATATGGGTCGGTGACCTATATGTTAATACCGGTTTCATTTCGGGGATCTGCAATAAGCGTTCAGGAGGAAAAAAAATGAATGGACTCTTGGTGGCAATGGACGTATACAATCTCCGTCTGGTCAACATGTATCCCCTCAGATGGCCCAGGTGCTGATCGGGAAGGAGAGCATAGGGGGCGGCCTGGCCGCCCCCGCTGTTTCAACCTGCCTTCTGCAGGATGGATAAGATATAATGAACATAGAAAGATAAAAGGGATCGCCGGATAATGGAAAGTGTAACAAGTGTACACAATTAGGCTAGAATGATAAATACCCCTGTCCCCATTTTATTATCATACGGGGCGGACACCTTTTTCCCACCTTCCCCCTTTGTATTATCCCCACCGCCCCGTTTCCCCCTTATTATCCTGATCCACATCACATCCAGGTGGAAAGGTTAAGAAGTATCATTCCAATGCGGTTTTCAATGAGATCACTTCCTTTACTCGTCGCACTTGTGCTGCTCTTCGTCCCCATGAGCATGGCAATAGACCTCGGCCCCGCTCCAATCAAGGGAGCACTGCTGGAGGACCCATGGGTACCTGTTCATCACCATAGCACGGTTATCGATACTCCATGGTGGGAGAGGACGGCCAACGACCTGGATAGGGACGGCGTTAACGACGTACTCGATGAGCTTGCGGACATGTATCCAGATTCGGACATGAGGTTGAACCTCATCCTCTCCTTCGATGGCCACATAGGAGGGTCCCATATCACCTGGCTGAGAGAGAGGGAATTCGACGTGGTGAGCCACATAGAACCCATCGACGCATTGACCATCAAGCAGGTCCCTCCTTACCGAATATACGAGCTCCTTGGACTGGAGGGCACGGTATTTGTCGACCCCATCGGAGAGACCGTTCTCTTTTCTGATATCGCCACACCAACCGTCAGGGCGAGGGAGTCGGACATGTACTCACCGGAGACAGCCTGGGACCTGGGTTACTCCGGCATGGGCTCTTCCATTGCCGTTATCGATACTGGAATAGACGATGAACATCCCTCGTTGAAAGGAAAGTTCCTTGCGGGCGTGGATATGACCAAACCGGACAACATGGTATTCCTCTATCCGCAGGACGGCTCATACAATCCGGACGACATCCAGGGGCACGGGTCCACATGCTCCGGCATCGCCACGGGAACGGGAGCTCCGGATGGCACCTACATGGGCGTTGCACCCGGCGCAAGGTTGGTCGACATCCGAATAGGTACGAAGATAGGATTCGCCCCAGGCGAGTTCTGGATCGGGGCCCTCACGGACCCACAGATGAAAGATGGGACCCTCAGGGGGGTCCAGTGGGGGATCGAGAACCTGGAGACCAGCTGGCCGACCGGAGGCGGCGACTATACCGGCATCGATATCATGTCGATTTCCTGGGGCATCGATATCGGATCCGATTCCGACGGGACCGACCCGTATTCCAGACTGCTCGATGAGGCTGCAGAGAGAGGGGCCATAGTTGTAAATGCAGCGGGGAACGCCGGCCCCGACAACACGGGATTTAGCGGGCTTTCCGCCTCCTCAAGGGCGATCATCGTAGCTGCCTCCGATGATGACGATACACTTGAGCATGAGGATGATTTCATTGCGGAATATTCCTCGAGGGGCCCCAGGACGGATAACAACGATGGCGACCCGTACGATGAGCTGAAACCCGACATCACGGCCCCCGGAACCCACATAATGAACCTGCAGCCCTCGACGGCGAGGATCGTGGGCGACGCATCCAACAACGGTTACGCGAACCGTGGGTCAGGCACCTCCTATGCCACCCCTCTTGTCGCCGGGCTGATCGGCCTTATGCTTGAGGCGAACCCGGACCTCAGGGGGGAGAATGGCCTTGTCAAGGAGATCCTCAAGTACACGGCGGAGAGAAAACAGGAGCCCACCTATCCCGACCTGGACCCCTTCTGGGAGGCAGATTTCGGCTACGGCGTGGTTGACGCATACAATTCGGTCCGGGTATCAAAGATGATCTCCCCGGACGCCTCCTACGACGTGGACCTTCAGGCCCACATAACCGGCATCGACGGTAACGAAACGATAATGGCCTATCATTCGTTCAATGTATCACTGCCCCTGGTGGTCTCCGGCCTGGGCTGGAGCAGGGGCGAGAACTACGAGAGAACAGAGTACAGGGTCGATGAGGGGGATTGGAAACTGGTGGAGGCTCAGGAGAACCGATCCTTCAACCCATGGAGTATCAGGGTCTCTGGCCTGAGCGAGGGAGATCACAGGATCCACGTCAGATCGGTATCCTCCTCGGGGGACGAGTCGATACCCAGCTGGATAGATATCACGGTCATTTCCGGGGGGACCGTAGGTGGAGGCATAGAGGGGACAAATGTGATCCTGCCCCTGTTACTGCTTGGCTTAATAGCGGCGGCCGGCGTTGGTTTCCTGGTATGGAAAAGAACAAAAAAGGATAGATCTACCTCTTAGGAGGGGAGTGCTTGTTCAAGGTGGCCTTTGCAATATCTCCTGAATAGGATGCTATCCTGTCTATTGAATTGAGTATGAATGCAAGGAGCACTGCCTCGTCAGGGGGCAATTGGAACACGCTCTTGAGCATCGGGTCGATCCGGTCCTTGAGGTCCCTTGACCCGTTGACGACATTGTCCGCCTGTTTGAGGTCCTGTGAAAGCAGGGATGCGACGGAGTCGGTGAACAGCTTTTTCGCGCGGTCTCCCTCACCGTATATCTTCATAAGCTGTGTCTGGGATGCCGTGAGATTCACTCCGTTGAGCCTCTTTGCCACATCGTTGGCATGGTCGGCCACCCTCTCTATAGCCCTTGAGGCAAGCAGGTAGTTCAGAGCCTCATTGGGAAGCATGGCGCTCCTGTCGGAGGTTCTCGGAGAGGAATTGATCATATTGTACTCCTTGTGGATAAGCCATGAGATACGGTCAACCTCCACGTCGCGAAGGACGACATCCTCCATCAGGTCCGGGTCGGGGTTCTTGAGCCCATCCAGGGAATCCCTGATCATCTGCTCCGCGATATAGGCCATTCTCTTAATGCCCGAACGGATGGAGAAATCAGATGGATCGATCAGGTCCTGAAGCCTCAGGAGGTCTTTTCTCTCCTCAACTATCTCCACTCCCATGACCAGCCTGGTGAACTCCCTTACCGCCCTGGAAAGGGCGGTTGGTATCTCACCCTTGGAGATCACGTCCAATTGGGTGACCCCTGAAACGTACGCTCCCACAAGCCTTCTCATGAGGGCATCCGGGCTCTCGGAGCCCTGGACCCTTATCTCGCCAATGTGCCTGTTCTTGAAGGATATCATCTCGGGAGAGATTATGAGATTATTTCCCCTGTCCTCGTACATATTGAGCGAACTGCCGTTCTTGATGCCGTTTCTGACGGCCCACTTCTTGGGCAGGGAAATGATATAGGTCGAACCTCCCGAGATCTGGACCTTTCTGGTTTCCATGATATCACCGGGCAACAATATAGAGTTCTAATCTAAATATATATCGACTATATAGATACTGTCGGTATTGGGTATATCCCATCCAAGTCCAGAGTGTCCATAGAGGTACATCTGGGCATCCGAAAGTTCAATGGGTACGGCCCCAACCGGAAACCAGCCGAACAGGAAATTGGACTGTGGCTCAACGATGAGCCACTTTCCGAGATCGTCCTCCCACACCTGCATGGCAAGTTTGGAACCCGACCTCTCCTCTATACGGCCCAGTATGGAATCGTCATGCCCTATGAACACGGAGCAGAAAGCGTGTGAATCGGTGAATATCACCCTGGCAGAGCCCCCCATGGCAGTGATGAGTCCTCCAAAGAGCATAGAGAAATCCTCACAGTCCCCCCCTCCCCGTGCAATGCACTCGGACGGAGAATACCAGTGATCTCCCTCCGTATCGGGGTCCGGGATGTACTCTATCTCGGAGTTGATGTATTCGAACACGTCCACGATCGATTGAACGGTATATCCCTCTTCCCATCCGGGGGAGGCCTCATCAAGCAGTGATGTGAGGTAATCCATGTCCTGCTCTATCATCGAATTTACCCGATCATACCAGAAATAGTAGTTCTCCTCCACCTCGAACAGGTCCCCTTTTTCAGAAAGCTGATCCATCTCGATCTCGAAACTGCTCAGCTCACGATGCTCCCTCCGTACCCACGACGTATTCTTCTCGATAAGGAGGTCCGCATAGAGAGTTAAACCCCTGTTTGAAAAAGGTGGAGCGGGGGATGGAATGGGAATATAGGCCCTGCAGAGATACGTTTCCATGAGCGGATGGACGTACCTGTTCACCTGTATGACCATCTCTACCTCCCATTCGGGCTCAAGGATGAGGTATTCAACGAAGATGGACATGTTTCCCTCATTGACCAGAGAGATCTTGATGAAGGCACCCAATCCCTCGGTGGCATTGACCTGCCTTGTCACCTTGCCGTATATATTGGGAGCCTGTCCTCCCGTGATGAACAGAGGGGGGTCCTCCGACAAGGGCTCCCTGTATTCGGACCCGGGTATGATCAAATTGTCGACCGTGAACCCCTCCCTGTAACTCGATCCATCCATGTATCGAAGGAGGAAAAAGATGCCAAATGTAGAGGCCGCGATCAGGATGAACACTGCCAGGATAGCAGCCAGTGTGATGGCTATCGGTTTTATGTAGCCCTTCTTTTTCTTTCTTGGCACGAACACTTGATTGTGCTGGTTCTTAATTCTACTTTGTGGAGTATCTATTTAGATATACAGGCGATTACACCCCTCATGGGGACATCAGGATACCGAAAGGAAGGGAGGGTGGATGAGGAGAGGGTGATCCGGAAGGAGTGGAGGGAGCTGGAGGATGGGGATCAATGGGAGTGTATAAGGTGTTCCTGGTGCTGCAAGACCGGATGGAGGGTCAACCTAACCTGGTACGAGTACAAACGGATGATGGACGACCCCAGGTTCGACTCCTTCCGAACGGACCGCCTTGAAGAGGACCCCGCAACGGGACGGACCCATCCGTTCTTTCAGATAGAAGGGCGGTGTCCCCTGTTGAAGGGGGACAACGTCTGCTCCGTGTACCCTGATTGGCCCTATACCTGCGCCACGTATCCGTTTCTCCTGATGCCCGATGGAAGATTGATGGTCCACATGAAGTGTGCAGGTTTCGGCCATGGGGACACCGTTGGCAGAAGGGAGCTCATAGAGAAGATAATGATGGAGAGGAAACGGGCAGGAATGATATGATATCACTCCTCATATGCTCCCGTGATCTCCCTGTAGGACCGGATCCTTGAAAATAGGATGAACACCACGACAAGGAGGATCGAGAGGGCCACCAGGTTCATTATAATGATCAGGTGCACATTTAGTTCTTTTTCGCCCTCCTGTTCTCTCCCTATCACTATCGTCGGAACGTTGAAAGTGTCTCCGGGGTTGATCCTATCCAGTGTAAGACCATACGCCCAATCGTTATACTTGAAGGCGACCTCGTGCTCTCCTGAATTGGTTATCAACTCATATGAGCCGTCCTTGTTCGTCTTCCCGGTGAGCTTTCCATCCAGATATATCTCCACCCCCGAGATCGGCGAACCGTCCCGGCCCAGGACCTCACCGCGGATCCAGCACCTATCCACCGTCTTGAACGTCCACATGATGGGCATCATCTCGTTTCCAAGGAGATCGCTGCACCTGAGGGTGACCTGATAAGTGGTTGCATATCGCAGGTCAAGGGACCTTACGTGGAGGTACCTCTCCCCACTCACCATTATCTCGCCCGGAACCGATAGTATGTACATATCAAGGGATCCGGGATCTATGGGCTCGTCAAATGTGACCCATATCTCGGAGGTGACCTCCACCTCGTCCCCTGTCGGATATATTCCGGTCAATATCGGAGGGCTCGTGTCGATGGCGAAGTTAACGATCCCGTTGGCGTAGTTTCTAACCCCATCTGTCATAACGATGGAAATATAATGACCCCCATCCGAGAGGTTGGAAAGGAGATGGTAGGTGTTCCACACCTCTATCCAATTCCCCTCATCGAGTTTGACAAGATAGTATGACGTGGAGGTGGTGATCTGCGTGAACCAACTTACTTGAACGGTATCATTGTCGAGAACGGACCCCTCCAGTGGTTTCTGGATATCGAGTGTTATCGGGGTTAGCTGGACCCAGAAGTTGACCACACAGTAATTTGAATTGCCCGCCAGGTCCTTCACACTCACCTCCACCGTGTGGTGCCCTTCGGTGAGCAGCCCAAAGGTGAATGTCTCCACATCAACGACCGAGTGCCACCTCCCCTCATCAAGACGAATGGAATAGCCCCTGTTCGGCCTGTCCCTATCGGACACATTCCACGTGATCTCCACGGAATCCTCCAGTACGATCTCGCCCTCATACGGAGATAAAATGGAGATATCGGGCTTGGTGAGGTCCACGGTGAAGTGATTTGTTTCTGAATTCACATTTCCCAACTCGTCGAACGCCTCGACGGTGACGTAATGTCCTCCCTCGGAGAGAGCGCCTATCACTACCTCCGTCCAATGCGGCATGCCCCGATAGAATTCACCGTCGAGATAGATATTGATAAGGGATATCGATGAGTCTCTATCGATGATCCAGCAATTCAGAGTCACAAACCGTTCGTCAATATGGGCTCCGTCCCGCGGGGAATAAATGTCTATCTCGGGGCCGGACCTATCGATCGTAACGTGGCTGGATATGGCGATGTAGTTGTTGGCAAGGTCCCAGCACCCTACGCTGAACGAATGATATCCATCGCTCAGATCGGAGTAGGATCGTGACGTGGACAGGCCCACATCCTCCCATTCTCCACCGTCCAGACTGATCTCGAAATGGGTCAATCCGCTCTTGTTATCCCATCCTTCCCACTGGAAAAGGACCTCGTTCTCATACTGAACCTGGTCTTCAACCGGAGAGATTATCCTGAGATAGGGTTTCGTTACATCAAGGGAACAGTTTATGATGTTGCTCCTTGGGCCCGGGATATTGTACCCTCCTGTTACTGCGGTCGCATGGATACGAACGAAATATCCCATCTCATCCAGGGAACCGGGGTTGTAATCCTTTCCCCCGTCCTTGTCTGGTCCGAAGCTCGTGATGGGGCTGAAGTTGTCGGATGCGTTCCGGTAGAGGAAAATTTGTCTGGCAACCATTGGCCATTTGATCTCCTCATTCCACGACCAGTTGAACAGGATCTCCATATTCGTTCCGAACCCGGATAAGTTCAGAGTGGGTAGATGTGGGGAATAGGTCAGTGGATATGGGTCCATTGCACCATAGTTGATCTCGTAGGGCTCATCGTATCGGTCATCCTCGTTCATGTCATTCGAATAGTGATCTGACCAGTAATTGCCCGTCTGGGAGGGATGATCATAGAGCCAATTGTTACCTCCATCCACATATATTTGTGCTCTGCCGTTCCCCAATTCCTCCCAGTTCCAGTTGTTATTAATAAAGGTGTTATTGTAGATATAATTAGAAGTGGAATAATAATTCAGATGGATCGCATATGATTCCGTGTCAATGAATATGTTATCGACGAAAGTATTCTGTCCTTTTTTATCAAGATATCGATCATATCTGGTGCCTGCGGTATTCAGGATGAAAATACAATTTTGTATCATGCAACCATATGGATTTACTATCGTTCCACCCCTGCATCTCTTGAATACACAACTCTCGATCAGGTTGACCCTGGAATTGAACATCTCGATACCGTAAATGCAGTCTGAAAATTGGGAATCCGTTATGGATAGGTTCTGGCCCAGTAGATCTACAAATATCGCAGATCGGGATATATTATTGAAAGAACAGTTTCTGATCAGGAGATCATTGGAACGGTAGAGCTGAATGGGTTGGGGGATATGTGAGAAGGTCAGGTTCTCGATAACGATATCCGTGACATCTGACAGTATGATCTGGCCATATTCCTCATTCAGCACTGTCCCATTGAGGTCCTTTTCGTAATGATATATCACCTTCTTCCCGTTCACCGTGTTGGTCTCATCGATATACTGCCTCTGGTGAAGGGTGTATAAAAATATGCTTGAATTGAAAAAACTATTGCCGTAAACGTGGTTATCCGAGCCATCGATCATGAGAATGAATCCGGATACTTCGCCCGGGTAGGGTGAAAAAGGATAGGTCTCGATCTCGATCTCACCGATCGAGATCTGATTCCTGTGAAATGTATTATTCTGGATCATATTCTCATTGCAAGAATAAAGTTGAACCCCAAATGAACGTCGATCAAAGGTACAATTCACGATCTTGAAACCGGTCGATCCGTAAGCCAGAATACCACCTGAACCAGTTTCAAGATCCGAGACGGACCCATTGATGCAGTTGAATATTATCACCTCACCGCCATTTGAGGGAATGGTCTTTCCTGTGAGGTCTTCGCCATTTCTGAAATAGACCGGCTTTCCGTCAATGGTGTTGTTCTCGCTGATATTCACAAGATAAATTGTTTTAATTCCGCTGATATCCAGTAGAATGGATCCGCCGGTCAGGTTGTTGGAATATACGTTTGCCTCAACCTTATAATAATGTTGATTGTAATTGTTGGTAAACAGGCCGATGGCTATTCCGGAGGTTGTTATTGAATTGTTTACGATGGTATCGTTTCTGCCCGATGTCTGTATGGAGCCGTTAGATATGGTGTTGTATCCGATGTAGTTGTTGCTCTTTTCATTATGATCTCTAAATGAGCTCCAGTACGAGAAGGATATCGTGTCGTTCACAACATGATTTCCAACTATACTGTTATTGACGGCGCTGCACCATATTCCCTTATAACCATTATCCGAGATCGAACTGTTCAGGAGTTGATTTCCTTTTCTGTAGTTCATATTAGGGTCACTGATGGATACACCAAATCCTTGGTTATTTAATACCGTGCAGTTCCTGACGATGTTCCCCTCTCCCATGATGAAAATGCCTTGATGATTATCATATGACGTGCAGTTCTCAACGAGAACGCCCCTCACCCCCCATAGTGATAATCCCGCATGTTGGTTGTATGAGGAAATTGAGGTTGCATTGTGAAATGTACAATTGCGAAATATAACATGGAGCGTGATCGATCTCAATATAATGCCGTACGAATTTCCCATGCTGTCGAAGGTAGTGTTCTCAATAAGAAATGGATCTGATCCAGAACCGTTCCCTGGCCATCCCCTTAACAAGGCCTCATCCTCAAGTGCCTGATCCGAGTTGAGATAAAGGCCACCATAGATCGTCGTGTCTCCACGGGATGGTATCCAATTGTCAAAACCATCCGTATCTTCGGAACGAGAGGTCGAAAAAGAGTCTGTGCCAGCAAGAGACGGGAGCAGGAGTAACATCAAGATGCAAATGGAAAAGTAACCCTTGCGGTACATACTCCAATCTCCTGCCAGATGAAATAACTAGGGTACCTCTTAATAACTATTTCTGGTACAAGTGTGGAACGAAGGGCAGATCACCCGAAGGAGTGCAGTCCGATATCAAGAAAGGAGATCGCCACCGTTATCAGAATACAGATGGACGTTATTATCAGCCCTATCATCTGCCAGAGGAACGGCTTTTTCATGATGTTGATGAGATAGGTCCCGGTCAAAGTGATGAATATGAACAGCGTAGCCGTCTCCTTTGGGTCCCAGCTCCAGGGGCTCCCCCACGCCATCCACGCCCAGATCATCCCCGTGACCAGGCCCAGGAATGTCAGCCCAAAGGCAAGCGTCATGGAGATCCTGAGATCCTTTACCTTGACCTCCTGATCGCCACCCCTGTTCCTCACCAGCTGTACAGCCACCTTGAGGGCGAGGAAGGTGAACGCATATCCCAGTATGGCAAGGGGCGGGTGGATCAGTATCCAGATCGATTCCAGCTCATGTGCCATATTCGATCACCTCATCCCCAGCAGGTCCCTAAGCCACGCGAAATGGGAGCCGTTGAATATTATGTGTATGCCCAGCAGGAACGTCGTTAGATAGGTCCCCCATGCGTGGACCCTTCTCCAGTTCTGGTACCCCCACCACCCGATCATCCGTTTCTGGAATATGCCGTTGATGGAGATCATGATCATTATCAGAAACGCCATCTCGCCCAATACGACCTCCCAGATCCATATAAGCTCCCTGTAAGGGCCGTATATCAACGTCATGAAATGGAATGCCGCAAGTATCAGTACCTCGTAGGAGAGGGCGCAGTGGAACGCTATCCGCTTCCTGGCCGTATTGAACACCCTGTTCGACCACTTCTTGAGGATCCCGGACCCGCCCGTGAAATATCCGATCAGGAGCAGAATGAAGGCCGCCCCCCCAGTGATCTGCCCTATCAACAGGTAGATGTCGGTGCTCTTATCGCCCCCCTCAAGTGAGAGGATGCGGATGATCACCTTCTGCTGTTTCGGCTCCCCGCCCTCCTTCCAGTAGATGGTGACGTATCCCGATGTCTCGTTCAGGGAGAGCAGCTCAAGGTCCACAGCGGTCGAACCATCCGATGAAAGAGATGTGGTCCCCAATGAGACATCCACCAGACCCTCAAGGCTCGTGGAGAGCTCAACGGAGATATCCTCCACATCCTCATCCGCTGAAAGCTGAATGGAGCCTACCTCCCCAACCTTGGAAAGGATCACGGTCCCGGGCGTCGCCCGGAGGGCGAGGTCCGCAACGATGATCGGGCATTCCAGTATCTCGGTATACCTTCCGGCATCCTTGGACCCGGGGCTCTCATGTTCGAAGAAAACCTCAAAGGAGACCTCGACGGTTATCCCGCACACCCCCTCATCGGAGGAGCGCAGGTCCCAGTAGAGTCCCTGTCCCCCATCCACACCCTCCTCCAATATCCCCTCTCCTCCGTTGGTAAGCTCCAGGTTGGAGCTCGATATCGTCATAAAGCCGGAGATGTCCCTCACCAGATAATCGTCCGGGTGGGATATCCAGACCCTGATCCTCACGTCGGAGTCCGGCTGATAGAATGGATCGTATACCAGCGAAAGAACGGGCTCATCGTAGGCATATCCCCCGCTTGGGTTGGGATCTGAAGAGGAGTGACAGTCGTCGCAGTCATCCGCCAGAACCGTATCGGCCCCTTGCAGCATCAGTACGGCCAGGATCACAAGGCCAGTTAGAGCCACATGCCAGCGTATACTCAATTCGTCCCCTCCGCGTCCCAGGAGGCGATCTCCTCGTCCGGATCGGATACCTGATGACCCATGCCCAGGTTGCCGGCCCTTACCACTTCCCCTTCCCGATCGGGTTCAGGGGAAGCCATATCCCCCTCACCCCCGTGATCATTGCCGTCGTTTCGAGGTCCGCGCCCCCTGTTGAAAAGGCCCTTCACCGGCATGGGTGGGGTGGACCTCTCATCCTTTCTGATAAGGACAAAGGCACCATAGGCCATCCCGAGTATCGTGCCAATGATCCCACCCATTATGATCAGGTATCCTGGCCACTCCGTTGACAGGGGGCCCAGTCCCAGGTCGATTCCCTCATCTCCCCCCTCATCCACCGGGACCTCATCCGGCATCTCATCATCGCCGTCAGGTACCACTGGCCGCTTTTTCACGGCGTATGTAAGCGTATAGGTTAGCTCGAAACCATCCTCGTTCTCAACGATCAACGTGATTGAATGGACCCCGACATCCGCCTTGTTCCCCAGGTCAAGCAGGAGGTCCCACGTTAGCCCCGTATGCCCTTTACCCACCCCATCTATGTACCATTCGGTGGTGAGGTCACGGTCAAGCAGATCTGCAAGAGGCATTGTTATCGAGATGGTGTCGTTGAGGAAATGCTCTCCCAGGTCGGATGGGACCTCTCCGATCTCGATTATCGGAGCAGGGGTGTTGAGGACCTCCACCAACCAGCTCCTCTCGTATACCTGCAGGCCACCATCGTGCACGATCACGGTGACCTCGTGGGTGCCGGTATCGCTGTAGGATGTGATGTAGGTGAACCCCTCAACACCGCTCGCCCTCTCTATGGAGTCGACCATCCACCGTACCCCCAGCTCCGCCTCCTCCCTGTAGAATATATCGATGTAGAAAACGGCCTCATCCAGCTCATCGATGGTCGGGTCATCGACAGGGTATGACCCGTTGATCTCATAGGGAGGTAACGGTGTGAGCACGGTGATGTTAACGCTCTCCGTATCGGAAAGAGAATGCTCCACCGAGGAGGCCTCCACGCTGATCAGGTGCGTCCCTTCCTCCAGGGTCACATTCAGGTCGGACCCCCACCCCAGGGATCCCGACAGGGTTGAACGCCACTCGAATGCTACGTCGCTCATCTCAATGTTGGAACGGTAGCCGCCGGAAAGCCATACCACCTCGTCAGCGTAGAAGCTGGCCCCTTCAAGAGGAAGGCTCAACTCCGCAATGAGCAGGGGTTCGTTGCTGACCACGGGTCCGTGGATTAGGCCCGTATCGGAGAAGAAGTTCCCATCGGTCGCATTGAACCTGAAGCTGTGGTCCCCCACATCCACTTTCATTATCCTCCTGTACCTCTCCCCGTTGGCGAAATTGCCGTCCTGATGATAGGAAGGTGCATCGAGGTCCAGCTCCATGACGATGGAGGTGGGGTCGTCGTCCAGATACATCACGACGTCACCCACAGGGGGATCGTTATCCTCGTCGGTGTATATCACGCTGAAGCGGTAATCAACGGTGGGGAATCCCCCCGTAGGGGTTACCTTGCCGTCCCACAGCACAGGGGCCCTGTTGGCGATGGCAACATCCGGCCCGGTCAGCCTCCCCGACCCGGGAAGCCTCGCGCTCTCCGCCCCGTCCGATGTAAGGATATGATATGTGTGCACCCCATCCTCAAGGACGATGCCCGTTACCGTGAACACCTCTCCTGTCTCGTATGAGTCGGCAACGCCGTCCTCCAGTATCATCGGGTATGGGTCTACACCGTCCACGGTCAACGTGATATATTCCGGTGCGTCCCCCTCGGGGTCGCTGTAGGTGACCTGATATGAGAACAGCGTATTCGTGTCCCCGGAGGAGGGCGAAACGGAGGCACCGGTCAGCTCCGGAGGATAGTTTGATACTATCACCTCCGTGGTATCCGTATTGGAGTCGCTGACCGCAGGGGAATAGTGATATGGGTCCATGGATGCCGTGACCCTCAAGTTCTCAGCCCCTCCGGCGGTTCCCTTTACCGAGAACGTGAATGTTTTAGACCAGGTGTATGGTGATGAACTTCCGGACACCACCTGGTTGTTCAGAACCTGTGAGGAGGGTACGGAGGTCTTGCCGTTGAGTGAAGCGATCGATGCGGTTATCTTGAAACCGGTCCATGAGGATTGGGAATGGGAGGCGGTCACCTCCACAAGAGCAGTTACGTCGACGGTATCGCCCTTATCGATCTGGGTGGGAGCGTCTACGGACTTGACCTCTACCGTCTGATAATAGGAGCTGGAATGGCAGCTGTTGCAGTTGGCGGAGGCCTTCCTCGTTCCCGGGGTGAGCGAATAGGCCCCGATCCCTCCGATAACGAGAATGAACAGGATGGAAACCACGATGAAAAGTGTTCTTTCAGGGCCTGTAATAAAACCCGATGAAGAAGATATCCGCTTTCTCAGTAGACCACCCCGAACACCTTCTCTCAAATGCTCGATCATAGTTAAGATTAATGGTATTTATGGATTGGTTCCAGAATTACCTTGAAATTATTGGAAATAATTCCCAGCACAATTTCAAAATATTTATCTCACCAAATTGTGCTGGGTTTTAATTTAGAATAATATGTAGCTTAGCTCTTAGCTGAGAATTCCTCTTAG
>JAUVCY010000025.1 GCA_030595585.1 Thermoplasmatota archaeon | reverse complement strand
GGACTTTGGAGCTTTGATTATCGTAAATTATTGTGCAGCTCCAAAGTTCCGGCATCCGGGTATTTGAACCGGACTTACGAAAGGGTTTGAACCCTTGGGTCTTTGATGTTTTCGTAATTAGAAACGGCGATAAGGAAACATCAAAGTGCGACTAATTCCGTCCCCTCAATAATTGGAATTCAGGAATTATGTCTGCATCAATCCGGCATCCGCACTTTATCTTATTGGTCTATATTTTAATAAATGAAACATAATCCACAATGGATGATGAGCTCCCACGTGAACATAGAGATACCCACCATTGACGATGTCCTCGAGGCCAGGGAAAGGATCAAAGGGCACGTCAAGATGACTCCCGTCCTCACCTCCTCGAGCATTGATGAGATGACAGGGGCATCTATATTCTTCAAATGTGAGAACTTCCAGAGGGTGGGGGCGTTCAAGTTCAGAGGGGCGTGTAACGCCGTGTTCTCCCTGTCGGAAGAGGAGGCGAAGAATGGGGTCGCAACCCACTCCTCGGGGAACCATGCCCAAGCGCTGGCACTGGCAGCAAGGGAACGGGGGATCAAGGCATATATCGTGATGCCATCCACCGCTCCGAAGGTGAAGGTCGAAGGGGTCAGGGGATACGGCGGTGAGATCATCTTCTGTGAGCCCACCCTCGAGGCCAGGGAGAGGGGGCTCGCCGAGGTCATCGAGAGGACGGCGGCCCATTTCATACATCCATACGACGATCCCCGGGTCATCGCCGGCCAGGCCACTGCCGCCCTTGAGCTTGTTGAGAGGATCAGGGATCTCGATATCGTCATGGCCCCGGTGGGGGGAGGGGGGCTGCTCTCTGGCACCTCCATTTCGGTCAGAACCAGGTCCCCCGGGACCGCCGTTTACGCTGCCGAGCCCGCGGGAGCGGATGATGCATACCGATCACTCAAGGAGGGGGTGCTCTTACCATCTGTGGAACCCAGGACCATCGCCGACGGCCTGCTGACCTCCCTGTCCGCCCTCACGTTCGGGATCATAAGTTCAAATGTTGATGAGATTCTCCGTGTGGATGAGGAGAACATCATCCTCGCCATGAGGCACATATGGGAGAGAATGAAGGTGATCGTCGAGCCCTCGGCCGCCGTGCCTCTGGGTGCCGTACTTCAACATGGAAATATCTTCAAGGGAAAGAGAGTGGGCATAATACTCTCCGGGGGCAACGTGGACCTCACGGCCCTGCCCTGGTGAAAAGCTTATTACCGAAGTAAAGGGTTATTCTAGAAGGAGCTTGAACAATGAGGGTGGCACTCTATACGGGGACCTTCCAGAGGGATCAGGACGGTGTGGCAAAGACCATCTACAGACTTGTCGATACAATTGTAGAAAAGGGAATGGACCTCGCCGTATGGTCTCCCCTGATCACGGAGGGAGCTGATCGGGGCTTCCAGCTGCATCGGGTCGCCTCCCTGTCACTCCCGCTCTACAAGGACTACCGGATCGGGATACCAAAAGGGATCCAAAGGGAGCTTGATGAGTTCAAGCCGGATATCATCCACATCGCAACCCCAGATATTGTGGGCAGGTCCTTTCTTCGATACGGGAGAAAAAAAGGCATCCCCGTTGTCACCTCATATCACACCGATTTCTCCTCCTATCTGAAATACTATCACCTCACGTTCCTGAGGGGGGCCCTGTGGAGATATCTCAAATGGTTCCACAACGGCTGCCATGCCACGTTTGCACCAACAAGGAAGGTAAAAAAGGAGCTGGAGAATCGAGGCATTGAAGATGTTCACGTTTGGTCCAGGGGCATCGATACGTCACAATATGGCCCGGAAAGAAGATCCAGAAAGCTCAGAAAGGAGTGGGGAGTTGAGGGGAAAACGGTGATCCTCTATTCAGGTCGCTTTGTGTGGTACAAGGATATCGATGTGTTCGTTGACGTATATCGTAATCTGAAAAGAAAATATAAGGACGGTGTTGGATTCGTACTCATCGGTAGCGGTCCCAGAGAGGGGGATCTCAAAAAGAGCATTCCCGAGGGTGTCTTTCCCGGTTATCTCACCTGCGAAAAGCTTTGGAGTGCCTATGCCAGCTCCGATATCCTTCTGTTTCCCTCCGTAACGGAGACCTTTGGTAATGTCGTTCTCGAGGCTGTTGCCTCGGGTGTGCCCGCTGTAGTTTCTGATGTTGGAGGGTGCATGGAGATCGTTGAGGACACCGGAGGGGGGAAAGTTGCCATTGCCAAAGATGTGAGGTCCTTTTACAACGCCGTTTCAAAACTAATAGATGATAGGGAATTCTATGATAAACTTCGATCCAAAGGGCTTGAAAGCTGCAGGGAGAGAGATTGGACTTGGGTGAATGGAAAGGTCCTTGAAACCTATGATAGATTTGTAAAATAAATGATCTTTGGATGTTTTTGATATTAGGGGGGGGGAGAGGTAGATTACCAGTGGAGAGCTGGGGGAAATATTATGAACATTTTCTGTTCATCGCCATGTTACGATCCCATGTCTCATCTGCTTATCAATGATAAATGATCGATATATTTTAGATAATCGGTTTCAAGTGGAAATTAATATTTAATATATATAAAGTTTACCTATTAGTTTATATATGTAATTATTCTATATATATATATTTATATAAAAGATTATATATTATTATTATTATAGTATTTATTGTTCCAGAGGAAATGAAAAAGTTTAAAAAAGAATGGAAAACAATCGATCCCCCTCCCGTTTTCGCTTAATATTCACAATCATATTGACCATATTCTAAATGGATCCAATGGTTGTAATGGTGAATTTGATATATGGAATATGAAATAATGGATGTCAAGAGGGAGAAGTAACTTTTTCTTTGGATATCGGCAGTATGATCCATACACATCTCCAATGGAAATATAGGGGTCTCTCTGTCAGAACAAATTAAGATATCCTAATAAAGTTCAGGGATAGATATGGCCTAACTTTGATGTATGAGTGGAGATGATTGTCAAAGTAGTGATATCAACGAATCAGCAGATTTGTCTAACCTTCGGAGAAGTATCCCCTCAGATACAGCCTAACTCTGACACTTATCCATATTCATATGTCAAAGTTAGGCCTCTCCCAACTTCAACTGGCTAGGATCATATTCGATATGTCAAAGTTGGGATAGAAATATGAACATGACCCAACACTCAGCTGCCAAGAAGGTCTTCAAACTCTTTCATGATCTCCTTCAACACCTTGTGCCTGATATTGAGCATGTCGGAAAGCATATCCATATCACTTATTTCATCCTTGACGAAAAGAGAGTAAGCCTCCCTTTCAACATAAGAATGGGAAATGCTGGAGATGATCTTATTTGTATCCTCGAAGGCCCTCTCCCTGAGCGCAAGCAGCCTTCTTCTTCTCATTTCCATCCCCCTCAGCTCCACGTTCATATTGGATATCAATAACCTCAGTTCCGAGAGTTTCTTGATATCATCCTCCATGCATATGGCCCTGTCCAATTTCCTTCTCAAACTCTCCAGTATTGGATCGGTGAAAGCTGGGAGGGCCGCGACCACGTCCTCCTTCATCTCTCCCGTTAATTTACCGTTGACCTCGACCTGAGTTTCTGTAATGGCAGGGCTCATATCCTTCACATCAGGCCCACCCCCATATTCTTCAAAGGAGGTGATGACCTCGTTGTACGTATGGGGGCCGATATCTATCCTCACCGAATACCTCTTCCTGGGGGTGAACACCTTTCTTGGAGGCCCACCCTTGGAGGACCGCTCCTCGTAGGACTCGACGAAATCGTTCTCCTCAAGCACCTTCAGATGTTTCATGATCGCCTGCTGGCTTATATGAAGCTCTTTCGAGAGCTGAAGTGGGTAATTGTTGTCCCTTGACAGCTTCCTCAGGATCTTCCTCCGTATCGGGTTCTCAAGTACCGAGAGGATAACATCCAGCTGAAGGTCTTCGATCTCTTCCGGCATACTATACAACAAGAAGTTGTTATGTTATCTTTTCTATAAATAGATTTGTCCTAATCCTCAACCTTCTTCACCAGTTTCTCATGATATCTGCGGTAGAAACCGCTCTCGAACCTCACCAGCTTACCCACACTCTTGGACCTGGTCATGAGGATGTCATCCTTGTGCTTGACGCTCCTTCTGTAGAAGCCGTCGATCACCAGGGTCGCCGCCCTGCGCTTATCCAGGATCTTCAATGAGATCGTGGAGGAATCGGGGATGATGATCGGCCTGATGGATAGCCTGAACGGGGAGATGGGGACCATCTGGATCACCTTCAGCCTTGGGTCCAGGATACTCCCCCCTGCGGACATGGCATAGCAGGTGGACCCGGTGGGGGTTGAGAATATGACGCCATCTGATTTGACCCTCTGTACCTTCTCCATGTCCACGTAGATCTCGAAGGATTGGATCTTGGACGGGGTGGAGGTCAATATCACCACCTCGTTGGCAGCATCGGGAACGGGCTCGTCGTTGATCAGCGTATGGATCTTTGACCTCCTCTCGATGATATACTCCTTCCGGATCAGCCGATCCACGGCCTTTATGGCATCCTGTGGTTCCACCTCCATGAGAAATCCCAGGGAGCCGATGTTGATGCCGATAACTGGGTTACCGCTGTGCTGGAACGAATAGAGCAGGGTGCCGTCCCCGCCTATGCAGAGGTTCACGTCAGCCTTGATCCTCTCGATCGGCTTGAAGGTGAACCTGTCGGTCTCGATCTTATCCTTCATGTAGTCCGAGATGGTCAATGATACGTCCACACCTTTATCCTCGAGCCTCTCGATATGCGAGAGGATCTTGTAGGAGAGGGCGAGAGCTCCCTTCTTTTTCGGGTGTGGTACAAGGCCGAACTTCATTCCTCTCCAACCTCCGTATCAACGTTGCGACGGTATAGATCGAATATCCTCGGGGCGAATAAGGGGTCGCCAAGAGAGATCAGACCGTCGATATCATCCGCTTCATTGGTTAATATGTATTCCCTCCACTTCCCGCCGTCTTGAGACCCGTACGTGTTTCCTCCGGCCTCCTTCAGGATGAGGGTGCCCGCGGCGATGTCGATCATCCTGGGGGGCCTTGAAAGCATTGCCATGAGGTCCATGGAGCCCTGGGCCACCAGACACATCTCCAGGGAGACACATCCCAGGTATCTCCCCTTGTTGGACAGCGAGAGAAGAGAACCATTCGCCCCCATGTTGAACCTGGAGAGGTAGGAGGAGAATGTGGCCTCTTCGAGGACCATCTCCCTTGTGTGGATCGGGACACCGTCCCGGAAAGCCCCAAGGCCAAGGGAGGCGTGATATGTGGTTCCGCGGACAATGTCGGCCACCACCGCATGTTGTACCTTTCCCACCGCCCCCCTGGAGATGGCCAGGGAGACGCTGAATATTGGTATTCCGTTAACCGCATTGTGGGACCCGTCGATGGGGTCGATAATGAGGGTGGAGTCAGAGTCCCGATCGAGAAGGCCGGTCTCCTCCGACAGGACGTTCATCTCCGGCGCATTCTCGTCCAGTATCCTTCGGGCGATATCTTCGGCCGCGGCATCTATCTCGAATGTGGGTGTACCATCCGGACCTCTGCCCACTACGGCGCTCCCTCCGCCGTGAGGATACCTTTCAATGATGCCCTCACGCACCCCGCGGGCGATCCTGAATAGAAGTTCGATCTCCTTCACGGGCGAGCTGACGTTCCTGGGACTTTATTAAACCTTCCCATTGGTTTTGGTCCGAAAAGGCCGACCAAAGCGATCGCTCTATTGTGCCCCCCACTTATTTATGGGCGAACCTGCCGACAATACCATCCTCTTCCGATAATTTGAAGAAGCCGAACCTCTCGAACTGGACCATCTGACCCTTTCGCGCCCTCTCTTTTGCCCCCACCTCGGCGCGCCCCTCTTGTACCAAGCCGTCTGGAAACAGCACCCTGCATGGGACGCCGCTCGATGATACCCACTGGATAATACTGCCCCCCCCTCCCCTGACATCAGAGACCGAGAGGTCCTCCCTCTCCCCCGTCAACGGCTCCATCGTTCGTATCCTGACGCTGCAGAGGTCCTTGAGGCGGACAACGCCCCCCACCTTGAGCGCTGCGATCTCCTCCCGGGGCACGCTCAACCGCACGACGCCGTCGTGTGGGGCCTGCTCATACTCCCTGTATCCCCTTTCCCGGTGGTCCGGGTGCAGGGGCGATCTGCCCGACAGCGGAATATCCGTCGATATGGCCAGCTCCACAGGGTCTGCCACGAAATAGAGCCTGTCCGTCCCGTCGTCGATCAGCTCCTTGTTCATCGCATTGAAGTTCTCCCAGGAGAAGGTGACGTCCACCGACTTGATCCCAACCTTGTACCAGTACTTCCTGAGGGCTTCGGGCATGAACCCCCGCCCGGATAACGCCCTGAGGGTCCCCAACCTGATATCATCCCAGCCGGCGTAGTTCCCCCTGGACATCTCCTCTCTTATTATGGAGGTCTTCAGGATGGTATTGGGGATGGATACGAGCCCGTAGTGAATGAATGCGGGCAGGCCCCACCCCATGTGCCTGTACACGAACTCCTGTCTGAAAGTGTTGTTGAGGTGGTCCTTTCCCCTCAGCACGTGTGTGCAGCCCATGAGGTGGTCGTCTATCGCAACTGCCAGGTTGTATAGAGGGTAAACACGATATCTGTCGCCGGTCCTGGGATGGGCAGCGTCCTTGATCCTCATGCCGACGAAATCCCTTACAGCGGGGTTGGGATGTTCCAGGTCGGTCTTCACCATCATGGAGGCCTCTCCTGCAGAGAATGTGCCGTCGAACATCCCATCCCACCGCTCCAGCTGATCCTCCACGACATCGTCCCTGTGGGGGCAGGGTTTTCCCTCCAGCTTCCTCTCCCGCCAGTGCTCCGGGTCGCAGGTGCAAGTATATCCACTTCCCGACTCGATCAGCGATCTGGCGATGTCGTAGTACCTTTCGAACCTGTCAGACTGCAGGTGCGTCTCGTGGACCTCAACGCCCAACCAGGAGAGGTCCTCCGGGATCATCCTGTATGCCTCGGGGTCTATCTTCTCCGGGTTCGTATCCTCGAGGCGCAGGATGAACTTCCCCCCGTACCTCTTGACATACTCGTCGTTCAGGATAGAAGCCCTGGAGTGTCCGATATGCAGGGGGCCGGACGGTCCGGGAGCGAACCTCACCACAATTCCGTCCTTTGGGACGTTCTCGAGCTCGTCAATGGTGTCCTTTCTCTTCCTTTTGATGGTCTCCGGCTCTCCCAACCTGTCAAGCTCGATCTTCTGGTCTGCCGCATCCATTGAGTTCACCTGATCCACGATCTCCCTTACCAGGGCGGAAGCAGCTTTCGGGTCTGATCGAAGTTCAGGGATCGAGGCCATGACCTTACCCATTACCGGGCCTATGCCCGCCTTACCATCATGCTCCCTGGCGTTCTGAAGCGCGTAGGCAAGCACCTTGTCTCTCATGGACCCTAATCGGCATCTTCTTCTATTTATATTTGCGAGCATGCCCCATCGAACTTATGGCCCTTCCCTCAAATGTGATCTCCGCCCTTATGGTCCTCGCCTTCAGGTATGGTCGTAAGCTGCGCTACCACATACCTGCGCGCGTACGTATGCGCGCGCACGTTTATATAACAGTATATCCTCACCCGATCATAGCTTAAACGATGGGATGCACCGTCAGGTATGTTTCTACAATATCCAATTGGCGCATTCGATCATCCGGGGATCTGAATATGGCAGAGAATAAAAAGAAGGGAATTGGAGAACAGGTAGGGGGGGATTACGATTCGTCATCCATCGAGGTGCTGGAGGGCCTGGAGGGGGTTCGAATGAGGCCCGCCATGTACATTGGCTCTACCGATACACATGGCCTTCACCATCTTGTGTACGAGGTGGTTGACAACTCGGTCGACGAGGCAATGGCCGGATATTGTACTGCCATCAATGTGACCATCCAGAAAGATGGTTCCGTGAGGGTGGACGATGACGGCAGGGGCATCCCCGCAGAACCACATCCGGTTTACGGCCTTCCAGCAGTGGAGATAGTTATGACAAAGCTCCACGCCGGTGGGAAATTTCAGAGCGACGCATACAAGGTCTCGGGCGGGCTCCACGGCGTGGGCGTATCCGTGGTAAACGCGCTCTCAAGCTGGTTGGAGGTGATGGTCACCAGGGATGGGAAGGTCCAGAAGCAGAGGTATGAGAGGGGCAGGACCGCAACCAAATTGGAGATGATAGGTAAGGCCAGCCCGAAGAAGACAGGGACGACCGTGATCTTCATGCCCGACGAGGAGATATTCTCCACCACCGAGTACAAGTTCGACATCCTCGCCCACAGGATGAGGGAGATGGCCTTTCTCAACGGCGGGGTGACCATCACGCTGAAGGACGATCGGGACGGGAAAGAGGAGGAGTTCCTGTACGAAGGGGGTCTGCTCTCTTTCGTCAAATGGGTTGACCGGAACCGCCATCCGATCATCTCAGATCCGTTCGCCCTCATAGGGGAGAAGGACGGGGTCTCCGTGGAACTTGCCATGGAGTGGACGGACAGCTACACCGAGAACGTCTTCACCTATGCGAACAACATCCATACGTCGGAAGGGGGGACACACCTGTACGGGTTCAAATCCGCCCTGACCAGGACCATGAACGACTACGGGCGGAAGGAGGACCTGTTCAAGAAGATCGAATCCGTTCAGGGTGAGGATATTAGAGAGGGGCTCACTGCAATACTCTCCGTGAAGATACCAGAACCGCAGTTCGAGGGGCAGACAAAGACAAAGCTTGGAAACTCCGAGGTCAAGGGGATCGTCGAGACCCTGGTCAACGAGAAGTTGAGGGAGTATCTTGAGGAGCACCCCAGGGAGGCGGAGAAGATAATCGCAAAATCCATACAGTCCTCGCAGGCCAGAGAGGCCGCCAGGAAGGCCAGGGACCTCACCAGGAGGAAGGGCCTTCTGGACGGGGGCGGCCTCCCGGGCAAACTGGCCGACTGCCAATCCAAGGACCCTGCGGAATCCGAGATATATATCGTGGAGGGCGACTCGGCCGGTGGCTCGGCCAAACAGGGAAGGGATCGAAAGTTCCAGGCGATCCTCCCGCTTCGAGGAAAGATACTGAACGTTGAGAAGGCGAGGCTGGACCGGATCCTTTCCAACAACGAGATAAAGGCGCTTATCATGGCGTTCGGATCCGGTTTCGGGGAGGATTTCGATATCGAGAACCTGAGATATCACCGGATCATCATAATGACCGATGCGGATATTGACGGCGCCCACATCAGGACGCTGCTTTTGACCTTCTTCTACCGATACATGCCGAGCATCGTCTCGGGCGGCTATCTTTATATCGCCCAGCCGCCTCTTTACAAGCTGAAGAAGGGCAAACAGGAGTTCTACTGCTTCACCGACGAGAGGAAGGATGAGCTGGTACAGGAGCTGGGCAGGGGCGTTTATATCCAGAGGTACAAGGGGCTTGGTGAGATGAACCCCGAACAGCTGTGGGAGACCACCATGGACCCGGAGAGCAGAACCCTCCTCAAGGTAACGGTGGAGGACGCCATCGAGGCGGATCAGATGTTCACCATACTGATGGGGGATCAGGTCCAACCAAGAAAGGAGTTCATCGAGGAGCACGCACTGGAGGTGACCGACCTTGACATCTGAGGAGGGGGAGAATATGGTAGATACCGAGGGTGAGAAGATAGAACAAGGGGGCGTTCTCGAGAGGGATATCGTCGACGAGATGAGGACATCCTACCTCAACTACTCCATGTCGGTGATCGTGGGGAGGGCCCTTCCCGACGCCAGGGATGGTCTGAAGCCCGTTCACAGGAGAATTCTCCATGCCATGAACGAAGGAGGGTACGTTGCGGGCAAGCCCTACAGGAAATCAGCAAGGATAGTGGGAGACGTTATGGGTAAGTACCACCCACACGGCGATTCTTCAGTATACGATTCAATGGTCCGCATGGCCCAGTCCTTCTCATTGAGATATCCCATGGTCGACGGGCAGGGAAACTTCGGCTCGATAGATGGCGACTCCGCTGCGGCCATGAGATATACGGAATCCAGGACGACCAGGTTCGCCATGGAGATGCTGGAGGATATCGACAAGGAGACCGTCGATATGGTGGAGAACTACGACGCCTCACTGGAGGAGCCCTCGGTCCTCCCCTCCAGGGTGCCCAATCTGCTCGTGAACGGCTCATCCGGGATCGCGGTGGGCATGGCCACGAACATGCCGCCACACAACCTGGGAGAGGTTGTGGAGGGCATGATCAAGCTGATGGAGGACCCGGAGATAGATACGCTGGGCCTGATGGAGTGCGTGAAAGCTCCCGATTTCCCCACAGGCGCGACCGTATACGGAACTCTGGGAGTATACGAGGCCTATGATACCGGCCGCGGAAAGATAACCATGAGGGCCAAGGCGGATATCGAGGGGAGGGAGGGGGGAAGGTCCCGTATAGTGGTGACCGAGATACCCTACATGGTCAATAAATCCAACATGCTGATCAAGATCGCAGAACATGTAAAGAACAAGGTGTTCGAGGGGATATCCGAGATCAGGGATGAGAGCGACAAGGACGGCCTCAGGGTGGTCTTCGAGCTCAAGAGAGATGCGATTCCGGAGGTGGTCCTGAACAGGCTGTACAAGCACTCGGACCTCCAATCCACCTTTGGGGTGATCAACCTCACCGTATTGGATGGACAGCCCAAGGTCCTCTCCCTCAAAGAGCTCATGACGGTGTTCCTGGAGCATCGCAGGACGGTAATAAGGCGCTCAACCACCTATGACCTGAAGAAGGCCAGGGAGAGGCTTCACATCGTGGAGGGGTTGATAATCGCCCTGGACAACATCGACAGGATAATCAAGATGATAAGGGCCTCAAAGGATGGGGAGGCTGCAAGGTCCGCACTGATGGAGAACTTCGGCCTCTCGGAGATACAGGCCAGGGCCATACTGGATATGAAGCTCTCGAAGTTGACCTCCCTTGAGGGCGAATCGATCAAGAAGGAGGGGGAGAACCTGAAGCTGAGGATCGCGGACCTGGAGGATATCCTGGCCAACATTCACAGGGTCAATGAGATCATACAAAAAGAGCTGATGGACCTCAAGGAGAGGTACGGGGATGAGAGGAGGTCCATGATCGAGGAGAACGCGGAGGAGATCGATCTGGAGGACCTGATCCACAAGAGGGACGTCCTTATCACCATCACCAATACCGGCTACATCAAGAGGATCGATCTGGACACCTACAGGGCCCAGCACAGGGGTGGGAAGGGATTGAGGGGAATGGCGACCAAGGAGGAGGATTTCGTGGTGGATATGTTCCCGAGCTCCACGCACGACCACATTCTGTTCTTCACGTCCCGCGGGAGGGTTTTCTGGCTCAAGGGATACAATATACCCGTGGGTTCAAGGCAGTCCAGGGGCAA
>JAUVCY010000150.1 GCA_030595585.1 Thermoplasmatota archaeon | reverse complement strand
CCAGTTAAGCCCTTTGGTCTCGCCGTCCCTGGGCAGAACCGCAAGCACGGTTGCGCCGATGGCGGTTATCTCCAGGAAGACAAAGAGGTTGAAGAGATCCCCCGTTATCACCATCCCCACGCCCCCGGTCACGGTCATCATTACGAAGACGTTGTACCACAGCTCGTAGCCTTTGCCCACCTTTGCCGTGGAGGGAAGCGATACGAAGATCCCCACGAATATCATCATCGCGGAGACCAGGGCTCCAAGGGGAGTCACCACCAGGGAGATGCCCCAGGGGGGGTCGAAGCCGCCCGTTGTTGACGTTATGGCCGCATCCCCTGTGGAGAACAGGAGATGGCCCGCCAATCCACCCATCGCCAGAAGTGCGATGAGCGGGATGAAGGATGCTATCTTCCTGGAGAAAATGGACACCATGGGTACCAGGAACGCTGCTATCAGGGGTATCACTATCAGAAGTACCGGGTCGACGGTCATTTCTTCACCTCCTTCTCGTTGGAGGGCCCATAGCTCCAGCTCTTGAGCTCAAGCGTTCCGGTGGACCTGTAGTATCCGACGGCCACTATAAGCGCTATGGCCGTGGTTGCCAATCCTATGACGATCGCGGTCAGGACGAGGGCCTGTGGGAGTGGATCGACGATCTCACCGATGGGAGATCCATCCAATCCGGTGTCCCCGTTGACTATAGGTGCGCTTCTTCCGGAGATATATCCAACCGACACCAGAAGCAGGTTCACGGCGGTCTGCAGGATGGTGAGGGAGAGGATCAACTTGATCAGGTTCCTGCGTGAGAGGATCCCCCATATTCCGACGGCGGCAAGGAGCAGGATGCTCCCGTAGACGACCAGTTCCGTCACTTCCATCAGGCATCACCTCCTTTCATCCTTGCCACCAGTCCGGTCATCTCGGCACCCACCTTGATCCCTATTGCTATGTATATGAGCGGGATCAATCCCGCAGACACGAGCATCCCCGCCTCCCCGAGGCCGGAGATGACGTTATCGAGGAAGATCCCCCCGACCGCGAGCCCTATGATCCCTATACCCGCGAAGGATAGGCCGGCCAGGGATTCGGATAATGCCAGGGCCTTATGTGGGGCCTTCCACTCCGGGAAGATCACGAGGTAGAGCAGCAGCCCGGAGGCGATTATTACACCGCCCTGGAAGCCCCCGCCCGGCGACAGGTGTCCGTGAACGAACACGTAGGAGCCGAACAATATGATCAGTGGTAGAACGAGCCTGGTGCCAGCGGTCAGTATGAGGCTTGGAGGTATGGGTCTCTTCCGTTTATCCCCCGCGGGGAGTGCAGAGACGATCGCCCCCATGCCCGCAGATGCCAGGAAGAGAACGGTAACTTCCCCAAGCGTATCAAAGCCCCTGTAGTTCACGACAACGGCGGTCACGAAGTTGGAGGACCCCGTCTCCTGGGTGGAGTTGGATATGAACCTGTTGGAGACCGATCCCTCCTCATCCACTTTCGCCTCGCCGAAGCCCACCTCGACGAATGCGTAGAATATCGTGGCCGCGACCAGAAGGGCCAGCAGGATGGCGGGTATGGACCTGTGAATGTCGTACCTTTCCATCATTTCTCACCACCTCCCTCCTCGAAACGTTTGGTATTTCTGATGGCCAGCACCAGGATGATCGCGGTGAGGGCCGATCCTATTGAGGCCTCTGCCATGGCGACGTCGGGCGCCCGGAGGAGAACGAAAAGGAACGAGGCTATCAGGGAGACGCCCGCCATGAGTATCGTCGCCTTGATGAGGTCCCTTGAGAGGACCGCATGGATGGCCATGGCGATGGCCAGGATGCTCATTATCACCCAGAGGGCGATGAACAGCTCCTCCATCATGATCTCCCCCTCCTTTTCTGAAGTTTCTTGAGGGCCGGCCCATATCTGTCAACCACCGACCCCTTCCACAGGGGAACCCCGCTGTTGTACGCGGCCCTCGCTATGGCGTGGGATGAGAGCGGGTTGGTCAGCATCAGGAAGATCACCACCAGCAGCGCCTTGGGTAGGAGCGAAAGGTCGATAACGCCCACTCCAATGGCGATGGAGATCGCCCCCATCGTTATCGATTTGGTGGCGGCCTGAAGCCTGTTGTACACGTCCGGAAGCCTCACAAGGCCCAGGGCTCCAAGAAATTGAAAGAGAAGGCCGATGGAGATGAAGGCCATCCCGATGATCGTCTGTATGCCTATCATGGACCACCCTCCAGGTAACGGGCGAAAACGATCACCCCGATGAAAGATAATATCGCATATACCAGGGCCACATCGATGTATATTGACGACTCGAAGAGAAGTGCGACGATCAGTAGAAGTGATGCGACAACAGTGGTCATGTTGTCGATGGCCGCTATCCGGTCCGGGATGGTCGGGCCGATAAAGGCCCTCACCAGGGCGAAGAAGATGGCCGCCCCCACCCCTCCGACTATGATCCATATGAATACGTTGGGCAGTATCATTCGAACGCCCCCTCGACAAGGTCCCTCAGGGGCTGGACCGCCTCGATCGAGTCCTTGATCCCGTCCCCCTTCACGTTTATCCAGTGTACGTAGAGCTTATCGTCGATGTAATCCAGGGATAGGGTTCCAGGTGTCAGCGTTACCGAGTTCGCCAGAAATAGCTTTCCCAGGTCGCTCTTAATCCCGGTGTCGACCTCGACTATCCCCGGCCTCAGGGGCATCCTTGGGTGCAGCACCCTGTAGGCCACATCGATATTGGCCAGTACCATCTCCTTTCCCAGCACTATCAGGAATATCAGGAACCTCAAGCCCCTGCTGAAAGGGTTTCCCCCTCCGGCCTCGGGCATGAGCCTGTGGAGCGCGATCCCCAGGGCCAGGGCGATCACCGCTCCGGCTATCCACTCCTGATACTCCAGGCTGGAAGAGAGCATCCCCCATGCAATAAAAAGCATAACTATCGAAATGAGCAAGGTATACGTTCGTTTCACCATATGATCGACCTCTATCTACTGGAAACGGCTGTGCATTCCACTTGCACAACGGAGATAATGCTTCTCCCTAACATGTCTGGTTTGCATAATGAAACCCACTTCGGTCCGTTCAGGCCTCATCGGTTTGGGGTAGGGGGCATTCGTTCTTTTACATTGGGGTCACTATTAAAAGGAATCCCTAAATCGAGGGCACCGTCTTGAGCCACTCCAGGTCGGAGATGTAGAGGTCCCTGATATCCTTCCTGTCCAGGACCATCATCGCGAGCCTCTCCAGGCCCAGCCCCCATGCGAGCACGGGCTCCTTTACCCCGGTGGGCAGTGTGACCTCGGGTCGGAAGATGCCCGACCCGCCCAGCTCCATCCACTTTCCCTTGAAGAACACATCGACCTCCATGGAGGGCTCGGTGTATGGGAAGTAGGCCGGCCTGATCCTTATCTGATCGAACCCCATCTTGCTGTAGAACTCCTTCAGGAGCCCCACGAGCATGTTGAAAGAGGCGCCCTCTTCCACCAGTATGCCCTCTATCTGATGGAACTCCGGGAGATGGTGTGCGTCTATCGCCTCGTTCCTGAACACCTTCTCTATCGAGAACACCTTGATCGGCGGCTCGGGGTTGTCGTACAGGTACCTGATCGTGCTCACGGTGGTATGGGTCCTCAGTATTGGCTTCATCGCCTTGTCCACGGACCAGTCGTAGCCCCACCCCTTCGATCCCGTCTTCCCTCCAGTTTCATGGACCTCCTTGAAGATGCCCACGGGGTCGATCTCCCTGTTGGTGTTGAACTGTAACGGCTCGATCTTCTCGGGGGTGTCCAGGTAGAACGTGTCCTGCATCTCCCTTGCCGGGTGGTCCTGGGGTATGAACAGCGAGTCCATGTTCCACAGCTCAAGCTCGGAGAAGTTGCCGGTTATCTCGTTGAACCCCATGTCCATGAATATGCGCCTGATGTTCTCTATGATCCTCGTGAGCGGATGGACCCTCCCGCCGGAAGGTTTTGGAGCGAAGGCCTCTATGTCATATCTCCTGAACTCCACGTCCCTCCACTTTCCGGACCTGAGGAGCTCGGGTGTCAGCGCCGTTATCTCCCTCTTCAGCTCGATGCCGCTCTCGACGATATCCTTTCCCGCATCGGTGAGCTCGAGCCTTCTCTCGACATCCTCCCTCTCCGAGATGACATCCTTGCGCCCCTTGAGGTCCTTGAGGACCTGTGGTGGGATATCCTCCGCCTCCATCTCCTTCCTCACAAGCAGGTCGATGATCCTCTCGTCCTCGCCCTTCTTCCCCACGGCCTTTTTACCAGTGTCCGATACCACGATGTAGGTCTCCCCATCCTGCTTCTTGACCTTCCCCCACCTCTTCCGGCTGATCCAGCCGATGGAGATGCCGATCTCCTGTTTGGTGAGCTTTCCCGCCCCCTCAAGCTCGGAGAGGCTTATCACGCCCCCCGCCTTGTTGGCGGCCTCCAGCACTTTCCTCTCCGGCAGCCCCTGGGTGGCATACGTCTTCCTGCCGAGGGAGACCCTGGTCCTGACGGTCTCGTGGATGTGGATCAGCCCTTTCGTGCGGAGCCAGGATGCGCCGTTCATCACCTCCACCTCGTTTGAGAAACCGCCCTTCCTCATGGCCTTTTCCGGCCTGAGCGACCTCTCACCCTTCAGCGCCAGAAGGAGCCGCCTCTCGTTATGGCTCAGCTCCTCCTTGATCCTGTCCTGCTTTTCCCTGCCCTGAGTCAAACAACCACCTGCTGCCCCCCAATCTGACGAGGCCGATTTTAACTTTGTCCCCCCTCAAGGAGCTCCATGTATGATCTGTTCTCGATATCTCTCCATCCGTTCTCTCCAAGGAATGTGAGGATCCGCCCCTCTCCATCCTCGATATCATCGCCCATGACCTCGGCCTCCATGAAGGCACCCAGGCCCAGAACGACGTCCACACAGAGGACCATCTCCCCGTGATCGAAGGTCCATCTCTCCTTGACGACCTCCCTGGAGAAGTTGAATCCCAGCGATCCAAATAGCGTCAACGCCTCTTCCCGTGATGCTTCGGGCCCGAGGGGGACCTCATGCTCGATGCGGGTCTTTGTCCTCTCCGAGATCCTTGGGCCCTTGTAGGTAAGCTCCATATTCCTTCTTCCCTCCCCCCTCCACTCCTGGCACCTGATGCGAAAGGCCTCGTCGGTCAGCCTGTAATCGAGGCTTGGATGCTCGAGGTAGAGATCTGTCTGGACCCGATGGTCCCTCTCACGCGCACCGAGGGATATCAGCTTCTCCCGTGCCTCCCGGGCCGCCTCCCTGATGGAAGCTTCGGAGGGGCCGAGGAATAGAACGGCCTTCGCCTCTATCTCGTACATCAATTCAGGTAGGCCCGTTGCCGATAAAATAGTTATTTGAGGGATAGCAACATATTTACTTGCAAAGGTTAAATCTCAGGGACGCGATTAGGAGCTTTCATCAGAGGAATATCCATGCCCGGCAAGAAGCAGAAGTCCCTGACTATGGAGAAAGGTCCCATATGGGACAGTGCGACCAAGGCCCAGAAGGTTGAT
>JAUVCY010000111.1 GCA_030595585.1 Thermoplasmatota archaeon | reverse complement strand
AGAGGCCAGTAGATCGAACCCTCATTCATTGGTCCTGAAGGGGGGGACGGCACTATCCCATCATCACCTGAAGGGCCATAGGGATTCCGAGGATCTGGATTTCGATGCACCTGAAATTGAAAGGGAAAATATCGATCGTATCATCACTTGGATCATGGAGATCCTGAAGAAGATCAAGAGTGAGGGGAAGATAACAGAATTTGATATCATCAAATCGACATTCGCAAAGACGAATAGATACCACATAAAGATAAGTATATCAACCCATAGAGAACACCACACTAAGATCGATATCGATTTCGGGGAGATCAGGGGGCCTCTGGAATATGAAGGAGAGTTGGGTTTTTACACAAAGGAGAGGATGCTTGTCTCGAAACTTCTGGCCTATCGCTCCAGAAAGACCCTGAAGGACATATATGATATTCACTTCCTCCTGAAGGTTGTGGACCAGGATCTGTACGATAACAGATCTGCCCTTTTCGATCTGGTGGAGGATGTGATCGAAATACTGGGAGATGAGGAGTTGGAAAAAAACTACAGGCAGGCGTTCATGAACGCGGATATGAGGTTCAAATACCTGAAGGAACGTGATCTGACCAATTTCAAGGATAGAACACTCAGATCTTTAAATATCTTCAAAAACCAGCTGAAGAAATGAGAGCTCATCACCTACCCGAGAAAATGTGAAATTGACCATTACCCGCACATGGAGTGCTCGATCGCCTTCTCGGGGCAGGCATTCACACAGGCACAACACGAAATGCACTTCTCGATATCCACGCAAACGGACTTCCCTGCCACCAGCTCCAGTATCTTCATCGGGCACGCCTCCACGCACTCGCCGGAGCCCGTGCACTTCTCGTGACTGATCTTCAACACAACTTCCCCGTGTTTGTACACCTTCTTCATGTTCCCACTTCCACCATCAAATTGTGAATTGCGCATAAGGACCTTGTGGTAAGATGCCCCTCCAGAGATCGTTCTCGATGTCAAATAAAAAGGGGGCCAAGAGGCCCCCAATAGTTCAGCACTCGGACCTCACCGGGTGGTATCGAGCGTTCAGGGATGGATGAGACCGCGCTGGATAGGGCCCTTATCAGCAAACTAGTAATATTCAACATTCCGATATATTCGGGAGGAATGGGCCGATGGATGGAGTCAGCAAGACGAAAAAAGCCCTCGGGGCCTTGGGGGGCGTGATCGCAATAAACCTCCTGCTGGTCATCCTCATACCATCGACCATATTGACCATCTCCATGGACATGATAGGCGCGTTCTGCCTCCTGGGCTCCATTGCAGCCATTCTTACCGCACTCCACCCGCTGTTTGTAATTTTCGCTGGCGTTTTCATCCTTCAGGCGAGATCGGAGAAACGATCGAACGATATCTCCGCCATCCTGGCCGCCGTGCTCCTGTTCCTGTCCATGGGCATCATACCGTTCACCATGGGCTACGGCATTCTCCTCTCCCCGCTCATGGTGTTCGCCGCCATGGGCATATACCTGCACAGCCTTCTGGAAACAAAACACAGGCTGCTGCTTTATACCGGAATGGGGCTCCTTCTGCTGTTCTATCTCTCTATTTTCATCATCTTTTGGATGTCGGATACGTTCGGCGGGCCAGCCAACCAGGCGGCCGTCCTGACGGCTTCCATTCTCCCACTTTCGACCTGCACCCTGTATCTCATCTCACTCTACCATTCATTTCATGGATTGGCCGCTCCAGGGAGAGACTCCCCAACGGTCGGAGAACAGCCTGGTCAGACGATGTACAGGGAACCTTCGATACTGATGCCCCCTCCGGGCTGGATGGCCGACGGACAGCCCCTGTCGAAGTATCGCCGTGGGGGCGCGCCACCGCATATACCCCCTGGATGGGAGATATCCTAGCCCCCGCCCCTCTCCTTCAACCTCTTTGTGGCATAAACGTAGTATCCGCCTCCGAGAAGGAACATGAATGCCGTGAAGAACAGAGCCAGAACCACTCCAAGGTCCTCAACCTGGTTGAGAAAGAGTATCCACCCGTCCACAACTATGAAAAGAACCCCCGATAACACATGTGCCCTGAGCTCCTCCTTCAGCCCCCAACCAAGGGTCGCCAGGCTGAAGACGAACAGCAAGGAGCAGATGAACCAGAGCCTGGAATTCCCCATAATGCCGAGGATCGGTGCGGCAGGGACCACCCAGACGAGAATGAAGAGGATGAAAAAGCAGATCCCGATCACCGCAAGGAAAGGCGATCTCATGACCAGATAGGGGCTTCTTCTCTCACGCCTGGTCATCCCGCTCTGCGGGAATATGGAGGACCCGGCTTCGGCCCATCTCCTGAAGTTACCCTTGAACCCAACCTGATCGAGATAGAAGAGCGCCAGAGGGATCAGGAAGACCAATAGGACGGATGGCTCGAAGAACGTTATGGACATCACAATGCAGGTCACAACAAACAGCAGGCATGAGATGAGGAACTGCCCTGGCCTGTCCTTTGAGAGGGAGATGTAGCCGATACCAATGGTCAGGATCAGTGCGAGGATAGAACGGAACATGTAGAAATAGGACGACCAGACCTCAACTTCGAAGATCGATACGGCGGCTGGAACCAGAAGAACGAGTAAACCCACCACATAGGCGCCAATATATGCCCTGTTGAAAAGGAGCATGAACCGCTCATCCAGACCGATCTTTCTATTGGAGACCACCATCCCCGAAACGATCGGGAGGAGCGGAAGGACCAGAACCATGGGTTCGAATATGGTCAACATCACCGTGATCGTCGAGATGGTGAACAGCACGGCCCCTACGATGAACTGGAACCTCCTGGCCCTCATCACACCCCAGCAGAGCACCAGGGCGGAGAAGGCGAACATCAGGGCAGCCTTGTATAACCAGAACAGCTGCATATTGTCCGCTACATCGATGACCGGATCGTACGGCCTGGTCAACAGCGAGATGAAACCCAGGGCAAGCGAGATGATGAATGCTCTGTTGAACCAGAGCAGGAAATCCCCGTCCAGGACCTTTAACCTCCTTTCCTTCCTGTCGGCGGTGATCAGATAGGTCAGAACGGGAAGAAGTAAAAGGACGAAGGCAAATGGTTCCAGAATTGAAAATGACATTATGAGAACGGAGATGGTGAAGAACACACCTCCCAGGGAATATTGGGCCTTCTTTCCGCCCAGAAGGCCCCACAACACCAGAACAATGGAATAGAGCATTGTGATCCCGGTCTTGTATGCCCAGAAATCCATCCCGTAGCCACCTATGTCGATCAGGGGTTTAACGGGTTGGACCAACAGGATGATGAAGCCGAATATAAAGGGAAGAAGCATGGAGATCTCAAGGGCCTCATCCATGGGCCCCCTTCCCTTCCTCCTCCTGATGATGTGGGCCAGAACCGGTATCAGGAACAGCGAAAATACCACAAGTTCGAATCTCATGAACCCCAGATACATGGCCGCCCCGGTGAACACCACGGCACCGAATATCTGCTGGGCTTTGAGGTCCTGCTGGAAACCCCATACAAGGAATATGAGGGCGAAGGCGAAGAAGAGTATGGATTTCCAATATACGTGGTCCATGCCCAATAGATCGGAGATATTAACCAGAGGATGGACCGGGCCGATGGCTATCCCCAGAAGGGCGATAGCCCCCAGAAACAGGAAGATCTTGCTGTAATATTCGAAGAATACCGTCCTGACAGGTGAGAGCTTCCCCCTGACGACCTTTCCGCTGAACCTGCTTTGGATCCTCCTCCAGTATTGGTAATAGGGGATCGGATTCCTTGTCAACCTGCCCTCTACATAAAAGAGCAGAATGGGGAGAATGAATATGATGAACACAAATGGCTCGAACCTGGAGATGGAGAGCATCATGGATGAGATCAACAGGAATATGGACCCGGCCACGAAATGTGGGGCCGACCTCCGATAGAGCCCCCACCCCACACAGATCAGGAAGAACGGAAGCGAGAACATCGCCTTGTACCATACCAGGTCGGCCCATTTGGAGGGGAGGGCAAGTAGAGGGTCCAACGGGCTTATGACCAGCACGAGGATGAATCCGCATGCCAACGGGATCAGATACAGCAGATGGAAGATGTCGAAGTCATACACCTTGAACCTGCGAAGGTGTGGGAGCGGACTGGTCCTCTCAAGGGCAAATATGATGATGGGCAGGAGGAATAGAATATACGTGAACATCTCGCCCTTGTGGACCGAGATGTACAAGATGGACACGCAGAAATATATGCATCCCAGCAGGAAATTGACCCTCCGGCCGGTCAGGATGCCCCACGCGAGATATATGGACCCGAACACCAGCGTTATGATGAACTTCCAGAGGAACACCTCGAACCCACTTTCCTGCAGGGGAACGAAAATGGGGACGAACCACATGAAGGTGAAGAAGAATGGGACAACGAGGGATAGGGAGTTCTGGTAGATGTTCTCCTCCTTCCGATCCAGGCCCCTTTTCCCACGGTACAGTTCGAACCTCCTGAACAGATATGGAAGGCCGGTCAGAAGGAACAGAAGGAATATGAATGCGTCCCCCTGGCTGTACATCGCCATTGCCGTCGAGAAACCATATAACAATATTCCTATCACCAGGTATGGCCTCAGCCCGTTCCTCAGCCCCCATACCACCATGATGAGCCCGAACAGGAGGGTTATCCCTCCCTTCCACCAGTCGAAGATCGGGTCGATCATCTCGGCCATCCACCCGTATGGTGAGACCGGACCCACCCAAAGCAGTACATATCCCAGAAGGGCAAGTATCACGAACACCGAATGGAACGGCATATCGTTCTCATCATCCCCCGAGAGAAAGGGATAGAGGACCGGACCCAGCAGCATAAGGTAGATGGAGGGTTCGAACCTCCACAGGCCGTGATAGAGCGAGGCCAGAAACAGCAGGGACAGCCCGAAAATTGAAAGCGGTAAAAGCTTTCTTCTGTAACCCATGGCCATTATCACAGCGGAGGAAAATAGAATGAAACAAAACCTCTGTGTGTGTATATCGGTGGTATCGGATAACAGTTCTATTCCGAATATGAAAGGAACGATCAGAACGGAGCCCCAGATAATGAGTATGCTGCACCTCAAGCTACCCTCTTTGTCCTTATATCGTGACACTATCCCCGCGGCGATCATAATGGATAAAAGAGAGAGAATAAAACCCATCCAGGATGCGGTCCCGAGGCCCCAGTCCATGTGGACCACAGACTGCAGCAGTATGTTCAGGAGGAGGAGCATATAGGATACCATCATGAGCGGGATCGACCGGTAGTGGAGCCCCATCACAATGTAGATCAGGGGCACACCCAGCCCCGCCAACATCAGCAGGATGTTCTTCGTGTCCATGGGTTGGTACGGGATCTGGGCAAGCCCACCACACAGAACAAAACCAAGGATGGAGATCACCATAAGGGTCAGGCTTGTTACCCTGGCCGAGCTCCCTTCCAGCAGATCAAAGGATAGTGATCCTTCTCCCTCTTTCCTTCCACGGACCAGGAAGAAATACGTTGAGACCCCCAGCAATATGAGGTTCCCGATGGCGCCTCCCTCCGGCCACATCGCCAATGAATTGGCCATCGCCACGAGGTAACCCAGGAAGGACAATACGGCGATCGAAGGATACCGATAGTACATGGCGATGAACATGGTCGATAGGGGGATCATCAGGGATACAAGGATAACCACATTCTGGAAAACCTCTTTTTCCATGGTCCCGACAAGGAGGAATATCACGCCGATACCGAAGAATATCAGGCCTGCATGGTATGTCACCACCTCAAGGTACCGGTTGAAATCCCGAAAGTGTAGAAACACCCCTGAACACACCAGGGTTGCAGATATCCCGAGGAAGAGCAAACCCCTCTGGACGTCGCTCATGTACTCCCAGGTCCAGTTGATCAACGCCAACATGCCGAGGACGAACACTATGCCGAAACTTATGAAGAACAGAAGTTGATTGAACCTGAAGAACGATTCCGTCCTTCCCACCGCTGGCTCCTCCTCCTGCACGGACCCTTTCCCTTCAAGGGACTTTCCCCCTTCCACCTTCACATCCGTTCTCTTCTTTACCTTTTCAACCCCGGCCTTCAACCGGGATCTTGAGGAGGAGGGGGCTTCCTCCCCCGTTTCCTCCACATTATCCTCCGGTGGGCCCTCTGGCCCCTCCATCACGGGTGGCCCCACTTCAATATGGTCGCTTTCACCGGATAGCCCATCTTCCAGATGAGCGAACTCCGATAGGTCAGATCCCGAATCTGGGAATCTCCATTCCAGCTGTTCCGAGGATGGTGGTTCAGTCCCTCCAACATCCTCCATCTCGGGCGGGCCCATTGAGTAGATGCGGCTCAGGGTCTCCAGCTGATCCTGGTCCAGAATGGACCTCTCGTGGAGGAGTGACAGGGTCCTGCTCATCCTGGACTCATACCCCTTTCGAAGTGCCAGGTACTGATCGCTGGAGAT
>JAUVCY010000014.1 GCA_030595585.1 Thermoplasmatota archaeon | reverse complement strand
GAAATCCCAATTCCTTGAACTCGCCCTCTACGCACTTCTGGATTGGTCCGGCCACAGGGGGAACAGGAGAGAGCTTCTCAGGACCTGCTCCGGGTCTTTCTGCATCTCCGCTGACGTTAAATCCGCCCTTAACCCCACGTTCAAGGGGGTTCAGGATATCAGGAACTCGGCCAGGTTGGGGGCGGGGATCACCATAACGAAGTACACGGGGAGGGGGGGCAAATCCGGCGCGAACGATGCCTCGGCGGAGATGGTGGGTGGTTTGAGGCGGCTGTACAATAAGGAGGGCATCAACTGGGTGATGCAGGAGACGGGAAAGGTGGACGCCGGGGGTGGAGGCACCGTTGCCAAGTTCATGGCATCGAGAAATATGGACGTGGTTGATAACGGGTTACCACTCCTCTCCATGCATTCCCCCTTCGAGATCCTGGCCAAAGTTGATCTGTATATGGGATTGAAGGCCTTCAGGTCATTTTACACGAAATATCCGTTGGAGTGATGGTCCCGATCCTAATCCCGCTTGACGGTCATCTGTTTGACCTTTCTCGCAACCTTTTTCGGAGCGGTCTCGGGCGGGGGTTGCGCCTGATCTTCCACCAATGGTGGGCCTTCTTCGGGAGGACTCTCCGGATGGTCAGACGAATCCGTAGATTCGTCAATATCCGAGCGGACACTTTCGCGAGGAGATGACGATTCCTCAGAATCGTCAATATCCGAACCAACACTTTGGTGAGGGTTAGATGAATCTCCTGATTCATCAGAATCATCCCCCATATCGGCAAGGGTATCCGAGAGCATTCCCAGAAGATCATCATCCGACTCCTCAGGATCGGCTGCCGGAGGTTCGGCCGATGTGGGCGCATTGGATGGAGCCCTAACTGGCTCTGGGACAGCTTCAGGGATCGGCTCAGGTTCTGGTATGGGCTCTGGCTCGGGGATCGCTTCCGGGATAGGCCCGGGGGCTTTTTCAACGATCGGCGTTTCCACGTGCGGGAGGGATTGTGAAGGGGATTCTTCGGCCTTCGTTCCCATCAGTGGAGCAATGGGGCCTTTTGAGGTCCCTTTGTACTGTTCCATCAGTCTGGAATATATCTCCTCCGTGATCAAACCCTTCTCGTAGAGGTTGTTGAAATATTTCATCGATTGTGATTCTATCTTGTTGTGAAGCTGACTGGTTGTCTTCTTCTGCATCCTGCCAGCTATCCTGGGGGTGACCTTCTTTGGCGGTGCTGGTTTTTCGATCGGCGCAGGTGCTGGTGTCGGTTCCGTGGCGTATATGTCCTTCTCCATGGGAAGATACATCCAGTCGATATTCTTGAAGAACTCCTTCAGGTTCTTTACCAGTTCATCGGATGAGGAGACCTGCTTGTTCATGAGCCTCTTCAACAGGTCCGAGTCCGCACCGAGCACGAAGGAGAGGTGAAACTGGTTTCCAGATGAAAGGATGTACACGTTCACCATATCACCAACGGAAACGGCTCCTTCCTTCTTCTCGGATGCCATTATCTCGATATTGGGTATCTCAAAATATTCACGAACCGTCGCATCCGAACCCATCTCCCCCAGAGAGAAACTACTTCCCATATCGGAGCTCATGGCCCTGCTGTGGTCGCCTCCGATGGCCATCATCCTTTCGGGAGTGTTGATGAATATCATCCTCTCGTTGGTGAGGTATATAGAGCCCTTTGACGGCTCGATAAGGTTCTCCCCCCCATACAACCTCCATGTGGTCTTGAGGGTGGGGATCACGGTCTCCTCTGAAACCAGAACACTCTCATTGCCATGTAAAATCGGCTCACCCAGCACATCATAGATGCTGTTATATCCATCCTCGTCGCCATAGCGCATGGTAACCCTTTCCCGTGGAGTTATCCAGATGTTCACGGTAATTATATAATTATTTGGATGAAATCGAACGTGTCGCCGACATTGGGTACAGATTCTATCCTAATTGCCACCGTGATCGACCCCTCCCGAGGCTGATACCCCTCTTTCGGATATAGAAACGATAAAAGGTACGCCACCCCTCCTCTCGATCGAGGCCGCAACCTTCTTGGGGTGGTCGGTCAAGGCTATCATCGAACCACCCCCACCCGCTCCGGTCAACTTGGCCCCGTATGAGTGCGGGGCTGCAGCATCCTTCAGCTTCTGAAGCTCTTTTGAATTAACCCCGAGGATCGTCAGCAGGGAGTTGTTCCTGTTCATAAGGCCTCCCACCCGTACCAGGTCCCGGTCCTTCAGGGCTTTTACAGCATCCCACACGAGGTCGCCGATCTCCTCTATCGTCTCCCTGGCAAATCCGGATTTTGTGTAGAAATTCGCCACCTTCTCAACCTGGATCGGCGTCACAGAAGGCCTCCTGGTGAATCCGACCACAAGGGTCATGGGCGGTATTGACAGGTTGTGCACATGCCAGGTCCTGTCGCCCTTGGACAGGGACCAGAGGCGCTCATCTTCCTCTCTGGACGAGACGAGTATCCCCCCTCCGTGAGTGGAAGCGGAGGTATCTGTAGGGGATGCCCTTCCCTGCACGTTATATTCGATCTCGAAGGCGTCGCCCGCACATCTCTCGTTGGATATCCCCCCATTTATCTGCCCGATGGCTCCAGCGATAGAACAGGATAACGCGGCCGAAGAACCCAGGCCCGATGCGGAGGGGATAGAGGAGGAGGTGGTAACTGCAAGAGGAGGCCCATCGTAGAGGTTCTCCAGTGCCCATCTCGCATACCTGTTCCTCCTGATCGTAAGAGGCCGCCTGTCCACGGAGAACCTCTCCGATCTTACGACCCGAATTACCATCCTCCTATCGAGGGCCACCGCAATTGCGGGTTTGCCATATACGACCGCGTGTTCTCCGAACAGGATCGCCTTTGCCGGTGAGGAGGCCTCGATCATGCAACTCGATTGCCATATATTTAGAAATAATTATGTATCCATCATCGCCCAAGGCAGGTTCGTTGATATTATTCTCATTATTCTCATTCTGGAACAAGGTGACACTACAGTTTATTAGGACTTACAACGTTACATATGAACGGAAGCATCTATCGGGAGAACCAGCATGTTGAGATCAGATCGCAGAGGCCTATCCGCAAAAAGGAGCTCGGGCTCTATCAGGGCTCCACCCCTCTACGGACGCCGGTCTGCAACTCCGATCTCGGACAGGGATACGAAATGGAGCATGAGGTCCAGGACGCTTCCCCTGTTCATCGTCGCCCTTCTTCTAACCGTAAACCTCATGTTCCCGGTGGACAGGATCGTTGTGGGTGAGGAGCACTCCTCGTCACCGGATTATGGAATATTCGACAGGATATCCCGGCTTGTAGACGAACAGGAGACCAGGGTGGACGATGAGGAGGTGGTCGAGAGCGTGGAAGCCACCCTTGGAGGGATATCCACCCATGAATATGGCTTCGAGCCGACGGATACCTCCTCGATCAAGATCGAGAGGATCACATATGATGAACCTCTCACAAAAAGCCCCGTAATATTCGACGCGCTTAACTCACATCCCATCATCAACAATACCGAGGTCCTTGATTGGCTGCTTCCGGCACCCCTGAGCGATCAGGGTACATTCAATTATCTGGTCTTCACCGATGTTTCAGGGGTCGACACATGGAGCCTGGGATCAATGGTCCCGAGGATCGGCCTTTTCACCGATTCCTCCCTGGATAAATGGCTGTATATCGACGTGGATGACGATCGAGATACCGGGGACACCAACGGTTATGATCTCAGGGCGAGGATGACCTTTGCCAGGGACATCCTGGAACGGGATTGGGAGGTGACGCTGTTCCCCCCATCCCTCAGCTTCCAGAATGCAGGCATGAGAATGGAGGTGGAAGCGCTCGACACGACAGACGGGTCATCCGACCTAGGGGGCAGCATCTTCTTCGTGAAAGGAATCTCCTATGAGGGTCGGAATTACATCTGGTCCGTGGGATACGGGTTGGAGACATTCCAGGACCGTCTGGAGGTTAACATACTGGCAAAGAAATGGACCGTGGAGCCCAACACGGGGATCATAACCCAGCTTCTATCCGGAAATATCAACCTCCGGGACATGAACTTTCTGGATATCATGGGCCCGTACACGATCTCATATGACTTCAATACCCCACCCGAGGGATTCGACATATTCTTATCGGTGATGAGGGTCCAGGATCAGGTCCTCCGTGACATGGCCTACCTGAACCTTAACCTGGCCAGCGACGAGACACACGATACGGTGATAGAGCAGGGCAGGATCCTTCTCAAGGTCAAGAACATGGGATCGCAGATCGATGGGA
The DNA here is from genome assembly GCA_030595585.1 of Thermoplasmatota archaeon. Taxonomy (GTDB): domain Archaea; phylum Thermoplasmatota; class Penumbrarchaeia; order Penumbrarchaeales; family Penumbrarchaeaceae; genus JAGLEG01. The sequence goes on along the minus strand of JAUVCY010000014.1, from coordinate 9,301 downwards.
TCGAATGGAAGGCCGGCCCGAAAGGGGACGACCTCTCCGATACCCTTTCGTTCACACTCAGATATGCCGAGTTCGGAGATGATCTGGTGGACGCCCAATTATCGATCCCGGTGCTTCCCAGCTACCTGAGCATAAATATATCCGCTCAGGAACGGGATGGGAAGAACGAGACGATCCTGGACATCACGACACCGGAAGGGATAGGTATGATCTCCCTGAAAGAAACATACTATCTCAATTGGACGAAGGGATCTCCCCTGGGAGTTCCAGAGGTCATGGAGCTGATCATTGAGGACGTCCCCCCAAGGATCCATATCGAGACCACGTCCTCCGTCCCATTCGAGGCTGAGGAGGGCTCGGTGTCCACGATCACGGGCGGTATCCTGGACATATTCATGGGGCAGACATCCGGAAGGTTCTACCGGATAGGACGTATCCTCCGAGAGGTCCCAAGATCGGTCAAGGACCTCCCGGGAAATAAAGGATGGACGACGATAGACTGCTACGGGGATAGGATCGGTTCCGTGGATTACAGGTACTCCAGTGATAGGTACATAACTGGCAGTGGGAACCTGATCGGTTTCTACGTGCAGGAGAATGGTGAGACGGCCATTTCCCTGCAGGTCGAGGACATCTCCTATTACAGCACACGGTTCATGGACCAGAACGAGATGTCGATCATGATCGAGGATGCTCCTTCTATCAAGATCGTGGCATTGGATGGTACCAGGATCTCAAGTCTGGAACTGGTGGACCCTCCCTCCCGGATAGACATCGAGACATCCTCTACCACGATAACCTATCGTGGGACAAAAGGAGGTGTGGCGGACGATCTGGGTGCCCTGAAATACCGCCTGAGGGAGGATGACATTCTCTTCGATGTCAATATCATCGACATACCATCCGACATTACGATCAACAAGGGGGGCGGGCTTATGGATATCTCCATCGCTGAAGGATCGGTGGGGGCTGTCGAGCTCTTCGTTTCCAACAGCACATCACTACCCCCCCTATCAATGGTGGAAAGGAACTTCGTGTCCGTCAGGATAGAGAATGGGTCCTGCGCCATGGGTTTCAGGATCAACCGGCTGAAGGGTTTGACATACAATAACGGGTCCTTGCCCTTCATCAACATCTCTACGGCGGCCGAGGCGAATTTCTACGCTCTGGTCGAGGATGTCGACTCTGAACTCGATCTCGTATGCGTTTTCAAACCCCTTCCTGCCAATACGCACATCAATCTCAACACCATACTGGACAGGCCCGAATTCGCATTCCCGGACCTGGTGGGGATCCAGTCGATCACCGAATATGCAGACTTGCTGTTCTCACTGTCCACCATTGCCCAGGATGTACTGAGCGTTGTGTCTGGACTCTCCGAAAGCCTGACCAACGCTGTCGGCACGTACTCGACCGACCTATCGATACAATGGGACCTGGCGCACAAGGACAGCCATATGGACCTTATTCTGGAGATAGACAAGAGGGGGGCCCAAGATATTCCGGACCCCCACTGGACCCACGGCATCTGGATAGAGCAGGTGGGTTCGGGAAAGGATGGCTCCCTCAAGGGCAGGATATTCCTTCAGGGCATGCCGGCGAGGGGGGAAATGGACCTCTCCTTCTCCAGCGAGACCATGTCGGCGAGGTTCGATCTGGAGGGGTACAGCCCGGATCAGGACTGGATGCTCATCAGAACCTCGGGTGTCCAGGACAGGGACATATCGCTCTACCTCACCGAGTTCAAGAAGGGAATGAACCTCAAGGCGGACATGAACATCGTTACGAACCTGAGCATCGGGGGCCGAATGATCATCGATCTGGAGGTGAATATCACGGACATGGCCGGGGAACCCATCACCCTCGGCCCCATGTTGGGCACCCTGAGAAAGGCATCGCCCATCCTCTCTGTCAGGCAGATGTATCTGCCGAAAATACCCTCCTCCCTCCGGCTCAATGCCAGCCTGGAAGATGGTATCGAGCTGGATTACACTGCCTCCCAGGAGATAGAGTACCTCTACTTCAAGATCCTGAAATATCTGGATGGGAGGTGGTCCCAGATCTATGCGGTGTTCGGCGATATACCACTTGAATTCAGCATATCCATGGTCCAGGACCCATCCTTCTCGATCCAGGACCCATTTCCACTTCAGGGTCTGCCCGAGCTAACGCTGAAGACCTCATCGTCCAAACTGGATATGTTCATCAGTTACGACGGCTCGGGGGTCGGGCAGAGAGGGCGATACCAGATCTATGCAGAGGACATTGGCAACACGAGGACATACCTCACAGGTGATCAGTACGTCATCGACAGCGACGGTATATCATTCATCTCGATCGAGATGGACAGGATACCCACCATGGAGAGCTTCACGATAACCTCTCTGCAGGTTCTCGGTGAGGACCTGGAACACATGAAGATCAGTATAGACATGCTCTGGGGAGTGTATCCGGTCTTCAGGATCGATGAGACCAGGGGCGGTGGACTGCAAGTGAGAATGTCGGCAGATATTCATCAAGGGGGGAAGGACCTCTCACCCAACATATTTCTGATCACACTGAAGAAAAAGACGATCCTGGGGATCCCCGTGGTCACGGGAGTATCGATCACCAGGGACTCGACCGTGGTCGACCTCAGCTCGGGGGACGGGAACACCGTACTACCCGCCCCCATGCTAACGTTCTGGTACTGGTCGCTCGGTTCACTATTCGGAGGTGGATGAGCTGAAGGACCAGGGATCGAAAGATAACAGGAAATGGATGATACCACTCATCGTCCTTCTTCTGATACTGGCAGGAGTCGTTTCCTATCAATGGTTGATCCCCAGAACCGACCTCGAGGTCAGGACGGTCTACCACGAGGCAACTGGCGGAGGGGGGACCGGGGGCCTCATCCACGTGAATATCCTCCTTACGAACTGGGGGAACAGGGAGATAAATGACCTCTACTGCAGGTACGCGGTCACCATCGTGAACGGGTCCGAGATGGCACACCATGAATCAAGTTCCATGATCCTTCAGAGAAAGGAGAACGCCGAGTTGAAACTTGATTTTGTGGGCAGCCAATACTGGGAATATCTGATCGAGATCGAGATCAGCTTCACGGGAAGCTCTGGCAGGATCTCGAAGGACCTCAGTTATTACACGTTCGAGGAGACGATGAACATCGTTTTCATCGAGAGGATCGGCTGAACATTATCTGCCGAACATCAAACCCCGTTTGCAGGTGGTATTGAGCATTAAAAGTTGCCCCCCAACCTGGATTCCGCCCTCGACCTTCTGGGATCGAGCGCTCTGGCCAGAGAGGTGATGGGCGGTGAGTTCCTGGACCACTACCTCTCGGCCAAGAGGGCTCATGTTGAAGCTTACAACAGCAGCCTTGGACACAGAAAGAACGACAGGTCCCTGGAGGCTCAGATCAGCAGGTACGAGATAGAAGAGCTACTGCCCATTCTGTAGAGATATTGTGTAACAGAGATCAACCGAAATATCTGAGATCGTCCCTCTCCTCCTGCTCGGAGGCCTCGATGTCCTTTTTCAGCTTGCTCGTTATCTCATCAACCTGTTTTGCCCTCTCCTCCAGTTTGGTAAGGTCAATATCCAGGTCAAAGTATCCTGCCAGGATCCGCAGTATCTCACCTGCGGACCTGGGATCGGCGAAATATCCCGAGGTCTCTCCCATGAGACATATCCCGGGTATACCAAAATATTTTCCCATTCCCAGCAGGAGGCCGGAGGCGCCGATTATGCCGGATCCAGGCTCCCCGCTCCTGAAGACCACTCCCAGGTCCTTGAAACCGGATATCATATCCTTGTCGGTCACCGCGCCAAGTACAGACGGGGTTTCGACCATCCTTATCAGCCCAAAACCGCCCAGTGTGAATATCATGGGGACGGAGAGGTCACGCGCCAATTCAAGGGTCCTCAGCGAGAGGATATATTGGCCCTCGGGGGTCAACCCCTGATAATCCCCAGTCAGGACCAGAAGGTCCGAGCCTCCGTCATGTCCCTTCATGTAGTAGAGATCGTGCCTCGCAAGGTCCACGACCCCATCCTCGCTGACGGATACCTGAGGGGGCAAATGCCGTGAATACAACCTTGCGTATGGTTTCATGTCGAGTACATCTATCAGATGTTCCACAGCCAGTTTTCCAACGTTGCCAACCCCGGGGAGGCCCTCTATCAATACCGGCCTCTTCAGCTCGACCTCATCCAGACGATCGATGACGAATTCGAAATCGGTTGCTTTATTCGGGGCCACCATCTTCTGCCTCCATTGATTCAAGATATGCCATCCGACGATACTTGCCAAATCTATCCTGGGGTGAGAAACGGGCTGGAAAGGTGTTCTGGGTGGCAACCTCACATCTGGAACAGCTCTGCTGAAAGGTATACCGGTCGCAGCTTGGACATTTCCGGATCCTGCTCCTCAATGGAACACCTTCTCGTTACGCTTTCCTGATGAACTTGCCCTCTCCCTCGAGGTTTACAAGGTGGTCAACTGCCCCCTGGGCGGCCTCCTTGAGGACCTCCTCGGCGACCTTGTAATTGGGGGCCTCCAGGATCAACCTGTATTTCGGCGCCCCCAAATAGTATATCTTCAACTTCACATCGTCGTACTTATTGCCGATCTTCTCGGTGATCTCAAGGGACCCCTTGATATCCTGCATCCCCCTTGGCTCAGGGGAGGTAAGCTCGAGGACACCATTGATCTCAACATACGGGGGGGTGATATTATCTTTGGATATCTTTATGAACTCATTCACCCACTCCCCGGTGAAGCCAGCCTCCTCCAGTGATAGCTCACTTATGGCGCAGGCCTCCATGGCAGCATACAGAGAGCCATATTCCTGGATCAGTTGATACCCAAAATCCGCCATGCCCTTCTTGAAATCGGATCCCATCTGCTCGCAGAGCATCCCAACGAGCTTTCGGGCCTTCTGCTCACCTTTCCACTGCTGTATCTTCTCCCTCTTCTGATGGGCATTAACGGCTTTAAGGGAGAGGTCCACCGATTTGTATCGCTTCCTATCGTCCACGCCCAGTACCTTGCAGACGATCTTCTGGCCCTCCCGGACGTGGTCCCTTATGTATTTTACCCACCCGGATGCGACCTCCGCGATATGAAGGAAACCCTCGAGTTCGGGATACTCATCCAGCTCTACAACGACGCCAAAGTTCTTTACCTGCTTGACCGTGGCAACCACCAGCTCTCCTTCCTCCGGCATCTCGTTGTAAACCATATCTATCTCTCCTTTTTACGGCCTGGTCAGGCCATATCCACGTCCATCCTCTCGAGGATCTCGCCCTTGATCTCGGCCTTTCCGCCTTTGGGATTTACCATTGTTGCTCCACATACGGTACAGCCCACCTTCGTCGTGGACCTATCAAAGACCGTCTGTACGTTACCGCAATCCTGACACTTTACCTTCAGGAACTTGCTCCGGGGTTTTGTATTGATTTCCATGATGATCAGCCCTCAACCAGCTCGAACTTCTTCGCCCTGATGCAAGGCGGCATCGTCATTTTGCCGCACTCCTTGCACTTGTATCTCAGCTGCACCCTCTTTGTAGGTTTCTCTCTACCCTCTGGTTTGGGACGCGGGAAACCTCCATAGCCAGCCGTTACTTTTCTGAAACGCCTCTGCCCCCAGGCCAATTCACTTGCCCGCCTCTTCTTCACCTTCTCCACTTCCTGAAGGGAGTGGTGCTTACAATGGGGGCAATACCGTTTAACGCTCCTTGGCATTTTCATTTTTTCTCACCTTTTTTCCTTGAATGGGGGCTTGGTGAGGGCGTATTTTAGAACCACTATTAATATTTATAGTAATATTCTCGCCGATAGTGGAGGTCCCTCTGTTATCTCGTGGTGCAGGTGGACCGAAGGGAACCCTCTGATATCTCCCCTTTTTGGTTTCGGTGGCCTCCATCCGCCGTGGCCCTTCATTCATCACCCGATGAGGCGGTACCGTCATCGATCCCCTTGACCAGAACGATATCGATCCATGACACGTTGATACCCTCCATCCTCTCCTCATCGGGAAGATTCACGGTCCCGATCTGAATGCTCCCCACCTTCAGGCCCTTGATGTACCTGTTCTTGGTGATCTCTGCAACATCCACCGCTTTGCTAATGGACCGCCCCCTCGCCTTCAAAGAGACCTTCTCGGCGCCGGAATTGAACTGGGTGATCACTGCCAATACGTAATTTATCGACGGTTTGCGCCCTATGAATATCGTATTGTCTTCCATCGTTCTCACCACCCTGGATCGCCGCTGTTCCAGTCCCATTGGAGATGTTCGTATATAATCCTTTTCTGCAAATCCCATACACTATTCCCACCTCATGGTGGGTTTGGCCACCATGATCACATTCAGGATGATCATGGAAAAATAGATATCACATCTCAAATATGCGCAGTACAGGTAGAAACGATGGAGAGAGACAATATGATCGACCCCTGGGCGCAGACCGAGATCGATGATTATTCGAAGGTGATGAAGGAGTTCGGGATCGAGAGGTTCGACCCTTCAACCCTTCCTTCAGAGCCAAACCCACCCAGATTGTTCAGGAAGAACATAGTTTTCGGACAACGGGGGTTCAATACCATCCTGGGCAGAATAAGGTCAGGAGATGACTTTGCTATCCTCTCGGGACTCATGCCATCGGGCAGGATGCATCTGGGACATAAAATGGTGATCGACCAGATAAGATACCTCCAGAATTTCAACCCCTCGGTCTTTATTGCGGTTGCCGATATCGAGGCATATGCCACAAGGGGCATGCCTCTTGAGAAGGCCAGAACGCTGGCCATCGAATCGTATGTCAAGAGCTATCTCGGGCTGGGTTTGAATGTCGATAAACTGGAGATATACTTCCAATCCAAAAGGTCAGATGTGAAGGATATAGCGTATCTGGCGGGGAGGAAGGTGAACCTCTCCACCATGAAGGCGATATACGGTTTCAATGACTCCACGAACATGGCCCACATGCACTCGCCCTTGATCCAGGCGGGAGATATACTTCACCCCCAGGTAAGGCTTGGTCCAATTCCAGTGGTTGTCCCTGTAGGGGTAGATCAGGACCCACACATCAGGCTGTGCAGAGACCTTGCATCGTCCTTCAGAATGTTCAATGCCACCGTTACTTCCGACGGTAAAGTGGGCGTATTCGTCAAGGTTGACGATAACGTGGAGAGCCTGTTGTCCAAGGCACGATCAGCCCTGGAAAGCCTGGGCTACCTCGATTTCAATATGGTCCCGAGATACAAGGCCCTGTATCTGCCTGGGGCATCCCCAACGGACGTCCCGATCTTGGATGAGGCCCTGGCCCTGGTGGAGAAGGATGAGGGGGGGTTCGGCTTCATACCACCTTCGTCAACATATCACCGGTTCATCAAAGGGATCACAGGGGAGAAGATGAGCTCATCAAAACCGGAGACCGCAATATTCCTGGATGATGACCCTTCAGAGGCCGTTAAAAAGCTGAAGAAGGCCGTAACAGGTGGGAGGGATACGGCCGAGGAGCAGAGGGAAAAGGGAGGGAGGCCTGACATCTGTGCCGTATTCAACACGATGCTGTACCATCTGGTTCAGGGCGACGAGGAGATAGACCGAATACGGGAGGAGTGCCTCCAGGGCACCAGGTTGTGCGGATCATGCAAGAAAGAGGCCTGCCAGTACCTTGAGGAGTTCCTGAACGATTTCATCGAGATCAGGGGACAGAGAGAACACCTGGTCAAAGAGATCGTGAAATGGGACTGAAACCGATAACAATACATTACAGGCGTCAGAAAACTACCCTGTATCGGAGAAGGGCTGCGATCCCGCCAAATGCCCTAAGAAGCATGGTCCCTTCGGATGAATCGGTGGATATGAGCTCCAACGCGGAGGAGTAAAGCTCGCTTATCTTGTCCAGTTCGTCGATGATATCCTCATCAAGGACCAACTCGGAAAGGCCTCCACATTTCCCGCATTTCTCGGAGTCGCCACCCCTGGAGGTGACATATCTCTCCTCCTCATTACCGCAGCCGGAACATCTCCAAACCTGATGGGACCTCTTGAGCCCTTCCGAGACCAGCAGGATCTCCACGGCACCCGCTTCCAGTGCCTGACGGACCTGTGCCTCACCGTAGGCGCTGAGACCTCCATCTTCCTTCCTTATCTCGGAAAAAAGTCGTTTCATAAGCTCCTTTTCCTTGGTTACCTCAAGGTGCTGCAACGTGGGTAAGGCTTTTTCAAGGAGTTCACCAAGGCCGAACTCACTGGTGTAGCCAGTATCAAAAGTATCGATCACCTTCCTCTGGAGCTCATGATGAAGGTATTCGTTCTTCAGAAAGAAGTCCTTGGTCGACCCGGGCCCCCCCAGGAGTATCCCTTTCAATTCTTCCACGCCCAGAAATGCCTCCGTGCAGATGTCGGTCACCTTCTTGTAGTACTCATGGGCAGCGATCTCGATCAGCCGTTCGAACCTCTGAGCCGACTGTCCACCCCTCCCATGCTTCGAAGGGACCAGGGACTGGATGTTCTTGATCAGCTCAATTCTCTTGCCTTTCAACAGGCCTATAGTGGCCTCGGACCGGTCTACCACGATGAGCCCGAAAACGTCCTCCTCTATCATCATCGTTTTGAGGTGATCGAGATAGAAGTAGCTGTCACATCGATACAGGAACGTGGTGATCTCCATCGGGGGCTCCACGACACGGGCGATCATCTTCGTCTGATCCGCTCCAGTCGGAACGTGGCCCACGAAAAATGCCAGGCCGTTCTCCGGCGCCGTCCGAAGGTTCTTCAACCTGGACATGATCGATTCGATCGCCGAGGTAACGTTCTTCCTGGTGGATTTTGATTTTATGTTCGATGACTGGGAGAACTCGTTCCTCAGATAGCTCATCACATCGGATACCTGCTTGGACCCCGGAACGTACAGGCTGATCAATTCCGTAGCCCTGCCCTTGTAGGAGCCGAGCTCCTCCAGGACCTTTTTGAATTCGTATCTCTCCCTCGCGGTCAATCTCGCCATTATGCCACCACTTTTCCAGGCGTTTGAAGCTTGAGGATGCTCACCACAATCGACATCATTAATAAAACTTGCTTCTCGACCCGACGTGGCAGGGCGCCAGAAAGGGAATGTGGATCACTATGTGCCCGATGCCCGGCAGCGACCAAGCATATCGATCTCAACAGAAGGTCGGTAAAATTGTATCACTTTCTCGAAATAGTATTATACCATAACTGTATATGAACCACTGCACAATGAGCTCGACCCCCATCTGGACATCTTGGGCTCAAAGAGGTGGTAA